>JAJRUA010000139.1 GCA_024278035.1 Planctomycetota bacterium
GAAGAAAATCGCTTTGCCAAGTTGTTACGGCCATAACACTCGGTAAAGCGTAAGCGACCCCCCTTTGTTGAGCGAAGCCCGCTGGCACCTGTGCCGGTGGGCTTCGTTATTTTTGTGGGCGATCTTAACTGCCGACGGAAGTCGGCGGGGCCACGCGGTAGAGAGTGTGAGCGGTGGCCACTATTACCGCATCGCGCACATCAGCATCCGAAACGCCGGGTCGCGACGCATCCCATCGAAGTCGGTTTCGTCTTCGACCAGAGTGATGAAGGCCGGCTCCAGGTCGAACGACCGCTTGAGACACCGGAGCGCCTGGAGCCGTTGGTTCGTTAGACTGTAATAGCAAGCGAGGTTGTAATGCAGAATCGCTTCGCGAGGCGAAATGGCAACGGCCCGCTCTAGGGCGTCAATCGCTTGGGCGAGTTGCCCCGTGCGCTTGTAGCACCAACCTAAGGCGAGCCAAGTGGGCATTTCTTCAGGGCGTAGCGTCGCACTGCGACGAAGCGGGAAAAGAGCCTCACGGAAACGTGACAACTCGCGCAAACTCTCACCCAGTAAAAAACACGCCCGGCTATCGGAGTGAACCAACGGGGCCCGTCGTTGTAGGGAACGGAGTGCCTGTGTGTGCATCCCCAGTTCAAGGTAACCCTCCGCCTCACGCGCCGTGCTGGCGAGTTGGCATTGTCGGCGGCGATGGAGTTGGGGCGAAATCAAAGGACTTGCAAATGGGGTTGAGGGAGGCGAGGCAAGTGCATCTCTAACCACGATTTTACCAACCGAGAGCGAGCCCCAAAACGTTTTGGTGAAAAAAACGTCGTAAGTCTTGGTGACAACAAGAGTAAAAGTTTGTTGGGCGGCGATAGGCCAGGAGGGGACGCGACGGTCACGAAAACTATGCCGACAGCCGCTTTCCGAAGAAAAACGTTTTTTTCCTTAGAAATACACCGGTTTCTTGCACGGATTGGCGTTTGCCACGTCACTAATAGGGGTAGAGGCTTGCTTTCTGCCTTTCAGGGGCCGAAACCTCCAGAGCCTTACGGCACCCGGCTCGCCATTTGACCGAGTGCCAACCCACCGCCCACTTTCTACTGCCCACTTTTTTTGCCATGCGACTTACGCTTCGTACCCTGCTTGCCTACCTCGACGATATCCTCGAACCCGTGGACCGTGAGGATTTGCAGAAACAGATCGACGCGAGCGATTACGCCCGTGATCTGGTGCATCGAACCCGGGACGTTTCCGGCAGGCAGCGTCTTGGCGCGCCAGAGGTGCTTGGCTCAGGGCCGATCGACGACCCGAACACGGTGGCGGAGTACCTCGACAACACGCTTCCGATGGAAAGAGTGCCAGAGTTCGAGCGAGTCTGCCTTGAATCCGATGTCATGCTTGCCGAAGCGGCAGCGGCGCACCATGTCTTGGCGATGGTCTTAGGGAAGTCTGCCGAGGTGGACCCGGACACACGCAAACGAATGCACGATTTACCGAGCAAATTAAGAGAAGCACAAAAAATACGCATCGAACCCGCTCACACGCCAGCTACCGCCGCCGTACAAGAGAGGGTCGTACAACCTGAACCCGTTGCAGAACCCATCGCAAAGAGGGCCATCGCAAAGCCAAGCGAACAGGCTGTTCCCGATTATTTACAACAGGATCGGCCCGCGCTGTTGCGTTGGGCACCGGCATTGGCCGCATTGGTACTGCTTGGAGTCACCGGTTACATGATGCTCGGACCGGCTGCATCGACGGATGTGGCCAACAAGGTTGATGTGGCCAACAAGGTTCAAGAGCCGGAGGTTAATGGCGATACCATTCCGGCGATCGTGATCGATGCCGCAGAGGAACCAAGCTCGCCAGAAGGGGAGTCCCCTTTGGTGAACGATGGCGTGGCTTTGAGTGGGGCTAGCGATAGTACGGACTTAGAGCCAATGGTTCCCCTTGGAACGCCCCCGGAAGAGGAGCCCGTTGCAGACACCCCGACAGATAATTTCGCGGATAATAATCGGGGGGATGAAACGAATTTCTCTGGGGGAGAAGAGCCGCCCCCCCTTGTTGCGAATAACGCAACACCGGAGGCGTCGGCAAATGTAGAGGAGTCGACTCCACCTGCGCCCCCGACCGACGCGGGCCACTTTATGGGTCCGGAAAGCTGCCTGCTTGTTACGGAGACAGGCCACGATATTTGGCAGCGCGTCGATCCTGCAGGAACGCTCGCACTAGGGGGGCGATTGATTTCCTTACCAACCTACCGGGCTCAAATTGAGTTGCGAGGAGGCCTTCGGCTTGAGATGGTCGGTTTGTCGCAAGTGGAATTATCCGCATCCGAGGACGCCCCCTACACGCCACGAGTCGATATTCGTTACGGACGGGTTTTGCTGAGTAACCAGGGAGAGGAAGCGAAGCAAGTTGAATTGATAGCAGCCGGGGCAGAGAGTGTTGTCGAGATTGCTCCCGGCGTGTCGCTTGCCATCGAAACCGATCGTCCCTACGAACGGGGAGCGGACGTTCTGAACGTATCGCCTGAAGCGGTGACAATCGTCTACGCACCAACGGGTGGCATTGGGTGGACGACCGATGGCGTGCAAATGTCGATTGCCTCAAGCAGGCAGTGGAGGCTAAGCTCCGACGGTGGCCTTGCCGACTTTATTGCTTACCAAGGTGACCCGGGCTGGATCGAGTCGTACCGACTCAGTCCGTGGGATGAGCAGGCATCGCCGTTGCTTTCTCGTTCGGTATTCGAAGGTCAAGAAGTGTGGCCCCAGTTGCGAGAAGTGATCGATGGCGAAGCGTTCAAAGAGGTTCGCGCTCTGGCTGCCCGTTGCAGTGCGGCAGTGGGCCATCCCGATCCGCTGGTGGCGTCGTTCTCTGACGAAGCGCAGCGTCCTGTCTGGGCCGACAACCTTACGGAGCTTCGCCGCTTGGTGAGCCGTAGCACGATCGAAGCCGAGCAGGTCCGCCGTGCCCTCATCGAACAGCATGGTGAGATACTGGCCGGCGATTTGTTCCTTATGATCCGCGGTTTTAACGAGGAGCAGATCGGCTCAAGCGAAGCGGAGAGAGAGCGGGGCGCTTTGCCGCAAATTCTTGGCTGGCTTGAGAGTGAAGCTCTGGCGAGTCGAGTTTTGGCCAACCTGAATCTCGAAGAGATAACGGGCCGCCAAGCTGTTTTTAGCCCCACTGACACGCCCACACGCCGTCGGCAAAAGATTCGTCGCCTCCGTAAGTTGCTTAACAGCAACGAGTTACGTGTCCCCGGGTAGTCGCGGGATTTCCCTTGGCCTTGGCGGTTCCCCGCCTCAAAGCCCTAGCCGGGCTAGGGCCCACGCATTTCAAACAAAAAAGGACCGTCGGTTCCGTCACCACGGCAGGGGCGTTACAATCACGGGTCTAAGTGGGGGCTGAGATGGCCAAGCCGACGACCGGCATGATATCTCTCTCCTAAACCATCAGAAGGAGTTGAAACAAGGTGCAAGTAATCGTCACCATGCGGCATGGCCACGTGATGGAAGAAACCAAGGAACGGTTAGTTCGTCAGGTTGAGAAGCTGACTCGCATTTATGACCGCCTGACCTCCATTGAGCTCGTCGTCGATCTCCAGGATGCGAGTCATCCGAAACTGGACCTGCTGGTTTCGGCTGAGCACAAGCACGATTTTGTTGCGCATGAGCAATCCGACGTCTTGCTGACCGGCGTAGAAAAGATTGTTCATAAGATGGAACGTCAACTCCGTAAATACAAAGAGCGGACGATCGAGCAGCACCGTGACCCGGACATCAAGAGACAAACTGCCGAAGCAGTGGGCGAGGGAGACCCTGCTGAAGAAGAATGAGAGATCGCCGGTTGCTCCGCCCAGCAATATCTAGCTTTCCTGCTAAGCGACTGGGCGACTGACCTGCTGGGTGATTGAGCCCGGTTTCTTCTCCGTACAAGAGATATTTTGCTGATAACAAAGCTGATAACAGACAAGCCGCATGGGTGCCTTTGCCGATGCGAGTTCGCATGGAAAACACGTTTCGTAGGCCGTTAGATGAATTTTGCTGATTTTATTTGTAAGAAAGCGATCCGATCACAACTCGAGGCGACCGACAAAGAAGGGGTGATTCGCGAAATGACGCAAGCGCTCGTCGATGCCGGTGAGATTAAAGAGGACCAGTTTGAGGGAATCGTCGAAGCCATTCTCAAACGAGAAGAGCTTGGAAGCACCGGCATTGGCCGGGGCGTGGCGGTTCCTCATACGAAGCACTCGACCGTTGAAAAACTTAGCGGTGCGGTCGCCGTGAGTGAGTCGGGGGTGGAGTTTGCCAGTCTGGATGGCGACCCTGTGAATGTCGTCTTCCTGTTGGTTTCGCCACCCGATCGCCCGGGCGATCACTTGCGGGCTTTGGAGAACGTATCGCGTCGCTTGCGTGACGATTCGTTTTGCCGATTCCTCAAGCAGAGCAAGACAAGCGACGACATTTGGCAATTATTAGAAGAAGCGGATAACAACCAATTTGGGGCCTGATACTTACTCCGAAGTAAGGCCGCTTAGAAACCAAGGGGATATCGACTCCGATGCCCTTTCCTACCCCTAACACTGATCAAGAGGACCTATCCGTGGCGACCCGGCAAGCCACCGTACGGCACGCCGAGGGCTTGCACGCAAGGCCATCGGAGCTTGTTGCCCGGCTTGCTTTGAAGTTTGAGTCGTCTGTTGAACTACTAAACGGGTCGCACCGTATCGACGCAAAGAGCATTCTTGATGTGCTGACACTCGGTGCTACGGAAGGAACAGAGCTGGTGGTCGAGGCAAAGGGCCCCGATGCCGAAGTTGCGGCGGAAGCCGTGGCCGATCTTGTGGGAAGCGACTTTCCAGAGATCAACCAACCGAACAAGGCGACCGATACCCAAGGCATGCTTTAGCCCGTGCCAGTTTAGCAAAGTGGGCTTTAGCAAGGCGGGGCGTCGCTCCAACCAAGACCGACTATACCGCTACCAACATATCGTTACCAATACACAGCCGAGTTAACCACCACCCGGCACCGGCACTGCGTGAGCAAGGCACACCGTCTTGCTCTCAAGCTGATGTAAAAGCGAACAGGAACCACTGCCATGCAACTTGTCCTAGATCGACCGACTGCGGCCGACAATGGGGCGAGCCTGCGTGTGCTACCAACTTGATCGTTGGAGCCATTTTTAGAACTTGTCTCTCTCATAACCACAGTTTGATCAGCAGCCGGTGCCTGCGAGGGCCCCGATGCAACGCCTACAAGGAATCGCCGTTTCGCCTGGTGTGGCGATCGGCGAGGCGCTCGTCCTAGATAACGAGGGATTTCGGATCCCCCGGCGGTTTCTGCCGCGCGATGCCATCGCGCGAGAAGTGGATCGCCTCACCGCAGCGATTGCCGACGTCACCCAAGAGATCGAACAAAATCGCCGACGCATTACAGAGCAACTAGGAGACGACTACGGCTCGATCTTTTCTGCCCACTCACAGATGGTCAACGATCCGAAACTCCTGCGGGAACTAGAGGAGTTAATCCATGATCGTCACTATTCAGCAGAGTATTCTGTAAGCCGCGTGCTGCGGCGCTACGCCAAGGTGTTTCAGTCGCTCGAAGGGCCCTATATGGCTGAGCGGGCAAACGACATTTTTGACATCGAAAAACGGCTTCTGAGCCGCCTTCTGGGCGAGCATCGCGAGGAGTTAGCCGAAGTCACTTCGGAGGTGTTGGTACTGGCTCGCAATCTCACGCCGAGTGAGACGGCGAGCATGAAGCCAGAGTTCATCCGCGGCTTCGTTACAGAAAAAGGGGGGCCCAGCAGCCACACGGCAATCGTTGCCGAGGGACTTGGCATCCCCGCTGTGGTCGGTGCCGGAGCATTTTTGTCCGATGTTTCGGGCGGAGAGACCGTCATCATTGATGGCGATGAAGGCGTGGTTATCCTTCGCCCCGATGAAGAGACGCTCGCCCGTTATCGACACGAAATGGCGGAGCAGCGGACGCTTGCGGCAAAACTCTCTGAGCTAAGCGACCTGCCTTGCGAAACGCTGGACGGAGTACGAATACAGCTTTTGGGTAACATTGAGTTCCCTGCCGAAGTGCCACTTTGCCTAGAGCGGGGGGCGGACGGCGTGGGGCTCTATCGGACGGAGTTTCTCTTTTTGATGGGAGATAAAATTCCGACCGAAGAAGAGCATCTGGCCGCCTATCGTGAAGTGGCGGAGGCAATGCAGGGACGACCCGTTGTCATGCGGACGCTTGACCTGGGGGCCGACAAGCTGTCGATGCTCCCCGCGCCCGAGGATGAGAAAAATCCGTTTCTCGGCTTGCGAAGCATTCGGCTAACACTCAAGCATGTCGATCTCTTCCGGACCCAACTACGGGCGATCCTTCGCGCCAGCATCGTAGGCGATATCCGTATCATGTTCCCGCTCATTAGCAATGTGCTTGAGTTCCGGCGGGCACGCATGGTGCTGGCCGACGCGATGGAAGATTTGGACGAATTGGGCGTCGATTTCAATCGTGAAATTCAGGTGGGCATGATGGTCGAGGTCCCTTCGGCCGTGGTGATGATGGACCGCTTTGTTGACGAAGTCGACTTCTTCAGCATCGGCACCAATGATCTTGTGCAGTACACCTTGGCAGTGGACCGCAGTAACAAAGATGTCGCCTCGCTTTACACGAGCTCCGATCCCGCGGTGATTCGGCTCATAAAAATGGCGATCGATACGGCAACCGCTCACAGCAAGCCAATCAGCCTCTGTGGCCAAATGAGCGGCAACCCCCTCTACACGATGCTTCTCTTAGGGCTTGGTTTGCGGAGCGTGAGTGTAACGCCAGGCGCAGCACTAGAAATCAAACGAGTTTGTCGCAGCACCACCCTCAAGCACTGCCAGGCCGTGGCCGATCGGGTGCTAACGCTTGAAAGCGCCCGTGATGTAAGAACCTATTTACGCGAAGAATTATTGAAACTATTACCCGATCAACCTGTTCATTGATGTCTGTCTTCAAGGCAGCATTGCAACCCATACGAAAATCGAAGATCGCCCAACTTACTGCACGTCCCAAAAACCTTCCGGCGCCTCGGTCTTTTTCGACCGCTGGACACTTCCGGATAGACTTTGGGATAGGCTCTTAGTTGGGATTTATGACACACGGCTCTCCTCCCTCGCCACAATTTGCGAGCCTTTGGAGGAGGCCCAACAACACAAGAGATACTCATTATGAAAACAGAAATGCTAGTCAACGTCTTGCAGCCGGAGGAATGCCGAATCGCAATCGTTGAAAACGGAATGCTCGAAGAGCTTTACACGGAACGAAGTAGCCAAGACAACTATGTTGGCAACATCTACAAGGGTCGCATTGTCAACCTAGAGCCAAGCATCCAGGCGGCGTTCGTCGATTTCGGCGTAGGACGCAACGGCTTTTTGCACATTAGCGATGTCGAGTCACAGTATTTTCGCCAGGGGGGATACGACCCCGATGTGCCGATTGAGCCCCGGGGGCGCTCGCAAGAACGCAGCGCACCCCCGGTGCCTCCCAAGCCGGTAGAGGAGCCCGTAGAGGGAGAAGTTGACGATACCGGTTTTGGCGCAGGGCTCGAAGCACCACAAAAAGAGGAAGCAGCCGTCGCCACGCAAGAGAAGCCAAAGGTTCGTGAACAACGCCGTCGCCCCGGTATCCGGCCACGCATCAAACCGCCCATCCAAGAGATTTTTAAGCGGGGCGATGAAATCGTTGTCCAGGTTATCAAAGAGGGCATCGGCACTAAGGGGCCAACCCTTTCGACCTACATCAGCATCCCAGGGCGGTACTTGGTACTGATGCCAGCTCTCGGACGGATTGGCGTCTCACGCAAAATTGAAGATGACGAGGCCCGCAAACGATTACGCGGTTACCTTCGTGAGCTGAACCCGCCCAAGGGGCTTGGCTTTATTGTCCGCACTGCGGGCACCAACCGAACCAAGAAAGACCTGTCACGTGACTTGGCCTACTTGATCCGCCTATGGAAAATGATCGTTCGGCGAATCAACAAGCAAGAGGGCCCCGGCGACCTCTACGAAGAGAGCGACATCGTCATTCGGACCATTCGCGATATCTTCAGCAGCGATATCGACGCGATCTATATCGACGAACCGAAGGCGTACGAACGGGCCCGAGAGTTTTTGCAGATCGTTATGCCCCGTTATGTCGATCGCTTGCATTTGTACGAAGGGAAAGAACCCCTTTTCAACAAGCACAAGCTGGACGAAGAAATCGCCCGCATCAACCAACGCCAAGTGCCACTCAAGGGAGGAGGCTCGCTCGTCATCGACCAAACCGAGGCGCTCGTGGCGATTGACGTCAACAGTGGCAGCTTCCGTACGTCGGGTGGTGCTGAAGAGTCGGCATTTCAGCTCAACAAAATCGCGGCCAAAGAGATCGCCCGCCAGCTTCGGCTGCGAGATTTGGGTGGCGTTGTCGTGAACGACTTTATCGATATGCGTGCCGAGCGCCATCGGCGTGTCGTTGAACGCACACTCAAAGATGCCGTTGAGAGAGATCGTGCTCGGACAAAAATTCTCCGTACCAGTCCCTTCGGGCTGATTGAAATGACGCGGCAGCGTATTCGTCCCAGCCTCAAGCGGAGCGTCTACAAAGAGTGCCCCTCCTGCCTTGGGTCGGGCCTCGTCAAGTCGGCCGAGAGCATGTCAATCGAAGTGATTCGCAAGCTCATGCTCGCTTCCCATACGGACCGGGTTGCCAAGATCACGGTCACGGTCGAGGAAGACGTGGCGACCTACCTCAACAACCGCAAACGGCGGGAACTGGCCCGAATCGAAGACGACGGGAAGGTCGAAGTACTGATTCTCGGGCGCGAGGGCATTGC
>JAJRUA010000140.1 GCA_024278035.1 Planctomycetota bacterium
GAGTCAGACCTATTCTTCACAGAATTGACGCCCCTTCAGAAAAAAATCGCCACACTGCTAGGAATCAGCCCCAGAAACTACGGTCGATGACCGCCCCAGAAAATTCCAAGAAAATGAAAACGGGACCTGCGGAAAGTACGTCGTATTGCTCTAAGAACGTGCGAAACTCCTCTTTAAATGTCTTGGTCCGATGGTGCTCTTCTTGTTCTCGTACATAGGCTTCAGCCTCTGCACGGTGCGACGGCCCGACGGAAAACATGCCGTAACCTCGCTGCCAATAGAACTTCTGGTATTTAGCATCAAGCGTTTTGACGAATTTGGACGACTCACGTTTTACCTGTTCAACGAATTTCACCGGTGCATGCATTTTACCCATGTCGAAGAGGATATGCACATGGTCGGCGACACCGTCAACGACAACCCATGGAGAATCGAGATCGCGAATGATTGTGGCAAGATAAGCGTGTACGCGCAGTCGGATCGTCTCGTCCAAGAAGGGCTGACGGTTCTTAGTGCTGAAAATCAGATGGACGTAGAGTTTCGTCAGAGATTGAGACATCGGTTTCTCAAAAGCATTGCGTTAGGGTGAGGATGATTTTGACCTTCGGCCAAAAATTTTTCGATACCCGGGTTCCTAGGGCAGCGCTGCGATTGCCCCAGGCTACGGTGAAAAGAGGCCTTCGGCCAAGTTGTTTTTTGTGTCAAGCTGTGGTTCAGAGCAAGTTGCGTTTCGTTTATTGGCCGAAGGCCTTCATTTTCGTAGCCTAGGAAAAGCACAGTTTTCATCGACCGAAGCATTCTGAGGGAGGCTTCAAATCCCAAAACCGACGGTATTGGGTATTTCGGAATTCAGCATTTTCCTCATCACTCATCCACTTCTCCCTTCCATTTCTCCTGCCCTGTCAGGGCCAGGACTGAGGTCCAAAGTTCTCCTTCGGGTGAGAGCTGCTTTTTTTCGCCCGTTGAGAGTTCTAACGGGACGTGGATCAGATGGTTGTGCCAGAGGCCAATCAAGATATCGGTCTTGCCCGCCATGCCGGCGTGGACCGCTTTGCGGGCCAGTTGTTCGCAGAGCAGGCTATCGGCTGCATTGGCTGCGACGCTGCGAATGTGATAGCTGGGGTCGAAGTATTTGACGTTGACCGGCACTTGCTCGGCCTGAAAGTGGTCGATGATCTGCTGTTTGAGGAAAGGTCCGATATCGTGCAAGCGGCGATTGCCCGAGGCGTCGAACTGTTCGGCATGGTTTGGAATGAGGTGTTGCCCGGCACCTTCGGCAACGACCACGACGGCATGTTGGCGAGCTTCGATTCGGCGGCGGAGCGACGTCAAAAAACCTTGCGGGCCATGCAGCTCGAAAGGAACTTCGGGAATGAGCGTGAAATTGGCTTCGCCACTAGCCAGAGTGGCGGCAGCGGCAATGAAGCCGGCTTCGCGGCCCATGAATTTGACCAGCCCTACGCCGCCGAGCACTCCCTTGGCTTCGATGTGGGCGCAGTCGATTATTTTTTCGGCTTCTGATACAGCAGTGAAAAAACCGAACGTGCGAAAACAGAACTTGATATCGTTGTCGATCGTCTTGGGGATGCCGACAATGGCGATCGAAATTTTTCGTTTGGCGATTTCCTTGGCGATCGCATGGGCGCCGTGTTGGGTGCCATCGCCGCCGATGCAAAACAAGATGTCGACCCCTTGGTCGACCAAAGAGTCAACGATCAGGCTTGGCTGCTGATGTCCACGTGAGGTGCCTAAGATCGTCCCACCTTGATGATGAATGCTTTCGACTTGTTCCGGAGTTAGTTCGAGTGGTGGAAGTCCCTGCTGGGCGTCGAATCCTTGAAACCCAAAGCGAATACCAGCGATTTGCTTCACGCCGTAATTGAAATTCAGCTCGAGTACCAAAGTGCGAATCACATTGTTGATGCCGGGACACAAGCCGCCGCAAGTGACGATCGCGACTTTGGTTTTTGCGGGATCAAAGAAGATTTTTTTTCGTGCACCTGCCCGCTCGAAAGCAAGCATGTTGATTTGTTCGCCTTGGCGAAAACGAGGTTCGTAGAGGACTCGGGTGTCGTCGGGAACAAAACTGCCTAAGCCTGTGCCAGTTTGGGTCGATCGAGTCAATGGCGAGTCGATGCGGCACGAACCTAAGTTAGTGACTTCGAGTTGTTCGGGTTGCCAAGTGGCATGTTCAACCATGGGGTTTCCTTGTCGGGAAGCAAATCGATTTTGCTTCGACGTATATGGTCATTGCGATCGGGATCGAAGGGAGATCATGGTCAGCGCAACTGTGAGCAGGAGACCAAGGGTCGTTGGCTCAGGGATTTGTGTCGAGGCGGCTAGGGGAGGTGCCGAACCAAAGTTGGCCTTCCAATCGGAAAAATCGCCGTCGTCGAAAACATCAGAAAAACCTCGCTGCCAGACGAGCAAGTCGATTCCGTCGACATCGCTGTCTGGGTCGAAGTTGCCGGGAGTAGTCGGGGTGGCATCAAGACTAATGTCGTCGAAGTTGACTTCCAAATCGGAGTCAGGGAAGGCGGGATCGATTTGGTTAAGGTTGACTAGTCGGATGCCTAGCGTTTGTCCCAATTGGGGGTGTGCTGCGCCGGTGGTCAGGCTGATGGTGGTGGTGGTGAATTCACCGTCGTCGAATGTGCCGAAGAGAGAGTTGTTGTCTTGAGCGACGATGGTGCCGCCTGCGAGCAGGTCGACCCGATAGCCGGGCAATCCACGGAGATCGAATGAGCCTGCAGAAGCGATGTTGCCGACCTGGAGCTGCAAGGTGTAGATCGTGTTGGGCTGGAGCGTATCGCTCAAAGTGGAGACGAGGCCGTACTCGCCCTGTCCATCGCTGCCTTGGAAGTTAAAGGCAAGCGCGAGCCGTTGTCCTTCAGGTGCCCCGGCCGGGAAGTTTTCGTAGACTCCCGGGTTGCCGATTGGGTCGGGCTCGAACGGCGTGAGAGTGCCGATGAAAAAAGTGCCACCTTCACCGCCGGCGGTGATTCCCTCCGGGTCGTAGAGATCCCAACCATTGAGCGGGCCGAAGGTGAATTGATTGGAAGGGAATTCTCCATCGATATCTTCAAATCCTGGATTGGTGACTGTGAGCAGGGCCGCGTTTGCGGTCGAGCAGAACGTTGCCAGTGGCAAGAGGAGTAGTTGTGCGAGGAGGGTCAGCTTCATTGGTGATCTCATATGGTTGTTGATGGCTTGCAAACGACGAACTTGACTGTCAAAATTCCTTGGTCAGCTCATAGCCAGCCGTGTTCGCGATACCAAGCGGCGGTTTCTGCAAACCGTTGTTCTAAAGGAAAAGCGGGACAGTAGTCCAGCTCGCGGCGAAGTTTTTCGTCTGAGCATTCCCAAGCGGGGGCCACGGCCTCGCGGATTTTGTCGATGCTAAGTACGGCTGGGCGACGGCGGATTTGTCCGAAGATCTCTACAGCACAGCCCATCAACCAGAATATGGATTTGGGAAGTGGCAGCACGAGTGCGGAGCGGCCAATCGCTTGCCCTGCAAGTGTGCCGAGTTCGCCATACTTAATCGTACGTTCGGCGGCGATATAGTATTTTCCTTGGGAGCAGACTGACGATCCATTGTTTGCAGCATCGGCTCGTTCAACTCGTTCACCTCGCTCGGCAATGCGTACCAAGGCGTCGCAAAGGTCGGCCACATGGACGATCGAAACGGGAAATTTTCGGAAGCCTGGCACCAGATGCAAACGAAGCGATTTCACCCCTTTGAAAAGGGTCAAGCTGGCCCGATCGGCGGGGCCAAAAATAATGGGTGGCCTGAGGATTGAAAGCGGTACTTCGCTAGAGAGCCCAATCGCGGCATGCTCGGCGGCCAGTTTGCTGCGACCGTAATCTGAGACAGGCCGATCGGCATCGGACTCTTGGCGAGGTGTGCCAGGGAGACTCGGTCCGCCCGCTGCCATCGAACTGACCAGGACCATAACGGGTGGATTCGCCTGAGCAGCACAGGCTTCCGCGACGCGGCGCGTTCCCTCGGCGTTATCCTTGATGAATTCGTTCTTGCTAAGTGCTTGAATTCGACCGGCGAGGTGAAAGACCACGTCAGTTTCTGCTACGGCGCGTTTCAGGCTTTGCTGGTCGTCGAGTGAGCCGAGCGCTAGTTCGGCCCCGAGTTTTTCGAGGGATGCCGATCGGGCTTTGTCTCGCACGAGGCAGCGGACGGGGTGATCTTGCTTGCGTAGGTATGCCACGAGGTTCGAGCCGACAAAGCCGGTGGCACCAGTTACAAGCATGTGTGGCATGGATCGACCTCGGAAAGCTACTGCAAAATCGAGTTGCGGGTGCCTTGGTGGAGTACGAGTAGGGTTGTCCGTCGTGGCCGACGGCGTTAATGGCCATTTTATCCTCAAGAGATAGTCATTGCCACCTCGACTTGATCGAGTTCAGGGCGACTCGCTTCGCTTGACCGTTTTGCTGCGGGCGGGCTACAGTGGTCGTCTGGAACGTCGGTGAAATCTTCCCATTTCTGAGAATCGTCAGCAGCTAAGAAAATATGTCGCATTTGGAAATCGTCGCCGTTTCAACTCGTCGTGAGCGGAAGCTATTCTTCAATTATCCTTGGGATCTTTATCGGGGCGATCCGAATTGGGTTCCACCGTTGAGAATTGTTAAGAAGGAGCTGCTGAACTATCGTCGGCATCCTTTTTACGATACGGCGGAGATTCAGACATTTGTCGCCTTGCGCGATGGCAAGTCTTGTGGCCGGGTCGCTGCAATCAAGAACGATGCGCACAACGATTGGTACAACGAAAAGCGAGGCTTCTTTGGTTTCTACGAATCGGAGGAAGACGAAGAAACTTCGGGGCGACTATTCGACGCTGCTCGCGATTGGTTTAGCGAACGGGGAATTGAGGCGATCCGTGGCCCGGTGAATCCCTCGCTCAACTATGAGCTGGGGACGTTGGTCGAAGGTTTTGACGACCCACCTTGGTTTATGATGACCTACGGCAAGCCTTACTACGATCGGTTGATCCAAGGCTACGGTTTCCGCAAGTCGCAAGATATGTTCGCGTTTTGGGGGCATGTTGATATGCTCGACGCAATCTCGAAGCGACTTACACCGTTAAGCGACAATATTCTTGAGCGTTTTAGTTTGGTATGCCGGCAATTCGATGTAAGACGATTTGATGAAGAGATCGCATCGTTCCTGGAGATCTACAATCAATCGCTGGTTTCGACATGGGGTTTTGTGCCCATGTCGGACGGGGAGGTCAAGAAACAAGCGGCGGGCATGAAGCAGATGATCGTGCCTGAGCTAACCACGATGGCCGAGATCGATGGCAAGCCGATCGGCACGATGTTTGGCCTGTTGGATTTCAACCCGCGGATCAAGGAGATTGATGGGCGGCTGTTGCCGTTGGGGTTTCTGAAGTTACTTCGCAATCGACATGCGATTACTAAGATGCGGTTTATTAGTGCAAACGTACTTCCTGAATATCAAAGCTGGGGGATTGGGCTGGCACTCGTGGCCCGATTGGTACCCGATATTTTGAAATGGGGCATCAAGGAAGCGGAGTTTTCTTGGGTGTTGGAGAGCAACGACCTTTCTTACAAGACGCTGAAAAAGGGCGGGGCCAAGATCACGAAACGATATCGCGTTTATGACTATGGCCCGCTCGATACGACGGCGAATGCGAAATATATGAAACAAGAAGACGTGGAGTGAATGGCGTAACCGTTTACAACCTGGGGTCTTGCTCTACTTGGTGTCTTAGCCCATTCTTTTGCAGGTAGCAAAGAAATCACTGCAAGCATGGTGGTATTGAACCAGCGGTACAAGTTATAACTTGTCATTGCACTTGGAGTTATGCCATTTCTGGAGCGACACGATGAAATTTACGAACAACGTCTTTGACCGATTTGCTAAGAGGATGTTTTTGAACACCTGCCAACTTGTATCGGGACCGCGGGCAGATCGAAACGGCTTTCCAGGAAGTCGGCAGGAAACCTGAAAAGAGCGATCCAAACGCTTGGTTATCCCAAAGCGGCATTGTTCGGATTCTGCATGGCATTGGTCACTTACAACCTTCTGTCGGTGGTACGATCTGCGGTTCATGCGGTTCACGGTGAAGAAGCAGGGGCGAATCTCTCGACCTACTACTACATGTCGCACGAGGTGGCGTCCACGCATCTTGGCATGTCTGTGATTCTGGAAGGCGAATTCTGGCAGAACAAGTACGGTTCTTTCACGCCGACGCAGATGGCTGCTGAATTGAAGCGTCTTGCTCGCAACATCCAGCTGAGCAAATTCAAGAAAGGGAAGTAGACTCCCAAGAAGAAGTCGAAAAAGAACATAAACAAAAAAAATCGGGGCCACGAGTCCACACAACGCATACTCGAAAATTCTCGAAGAAAAGCGGCCAAAGCCGCATGACAGGACAGCTACAAAAGGCTGGGCGTTACTCTTATTTACCCCCTCTCGTCATTTCCACTCGGGTAGACGCTGAGCTAGATGGGCGGCGATTCCTTCTTGGGCCGCCTCGGTCGTGCAAGAGGTGGCACGCATCACGGCACCGGCTGCTAGTTGCGTTTCTAGCTGCTCGCCGACGGTTTCATGCAGCAGTCGCTTGGTGAGTTGAATTGCCTCGGGTGCGCCGGTGGCACATTGTTTTGCTATCTCGACGGCTCGCGCCCAGACCAAGTCGCCATCGACGAGCTCGTGAAAGAGTCCCAGTCGCTGTGCTTCGGTTGCGTCGATCGTCGCTGAAGTCAGCAGCAAGCGTGTTGCCTGACCTGTGCCGATGCGATGGCAAATCAGTGGTGCCACCACGCCGGCTACGAGGCCATATTGGGGATCGGGTAGACCGAAGCTGGAATCCTCAGACGCGACCACGATATCGCAAGCCGCCACGAGCCCTGCACCGCCCGACAAGGCTGCGCCATGGACTGCGGCGATCAGTGGCTTGGTGATCTCGAGCATCTGGAGGAGCAGATTGCGAAATTTGGCTGCATCTTCGCCCCACTGCGGATAGGGCGTCGAGGATTCTTCACTATTCAACATTTGGGGATCGAGCATCTCTTGAAGGTCAAGTCCCGAACAAAACGAGTCGCCGGCACCCGTGAGAATGATCGCCCTGACACTTTTTTGGCGGTACAGATCGTCGAGCGCCTCGCCGAGTAGCTCAATCATCGACCGGGTGAGAGCATTCCGATGGCTCGGGCGATTGAGGATGATTGTCCCGCTACAGCCGACCGTTTTTACTTCGATCAAGTTCTTGGTTGTAGACATCGAGAGTTCTAAATCCATTTCTAGTTCAAAGTGATTGATCCGATTCGATTGTAACGAATCTAATGACTTTGCTGAGTGAGAGCCCGTTTCGATAGCCTTCCAGCCATGCTTTTCCCGCTGGGGATTCGGGCCTCATCGGTTGCGTTTTGTAAACAACACGCTGGATCAACGTGGCAAGGAAACAACTGAGATGGGGCTAGCTAGCGTCTAGCCACACGGATCGATGAACTGTAACTCCTTTCCAGCAAAGAAGTTGCCGTCAATATCGAGAGAGAACCGTGGCTACCGGCACGGACTCTGCAATAGGGCAACTTCGAAGCGAGCAGACCATCTAAGAGGCCCCGAGGAAGTAGCCATGCCACGCAACAGGACACCTAAGCAAGAGACCGCCACTCAGGATAAGAACCAACGCAGTGGCAGCATCGGGACTAACGGCATGCACAAAGATCGCCTGAATGGTTCTGTTGCCAAACTCAATAAGAAGGACGAAATAGACGTTGAATCGAAAGATGTTCATGAAGAACCAAAATCTGGGAGTGCCACCGCAATTGACGATCCGGTACGGATGTATCTGATGCAGATGGGTGAAATCCCAATGCTCTCTCGTGATATGGAAGTGGACTCTGCCAAAAAGATCGAATATACCCGTTCCAAATTCCGCAGAACGATGCTATCCAACGATTTCGTGCTTCATGGAGCAGCCGAATTGCTGCAAAAGGTGGCCGATGGGAATCTGCGGTTGGACCGGACCATTGAGATCTCGGTAACTAACATCCCTGAAAAGAAACGAACACTGAAGCGAATTGGGCCTAATCTGATCACGATTCGCCATCTTTTGGCACAAAACCAGGTAGACTACCGTACTGCGGTCAGCCGACGGGCTACTCAAGCCCAGAAGCAAGCGGCATGGCGACGTTTGGTATGTCGGCGAAACAAAGCCGTGCGACTAGTCGAAGAACTTAAACTGCGCATCCAACGTCTGTTGCCAATTATGGAGCAACTGCACGAAATTTCTGAACGAATGTCCAGTGTCAAAGAGCAGTTAGCACATCCCGAGCAACTTTTGCATCCGGGCCTGCAGAACGAATTTAGCGAAGAGCTTCGCTACCTGATGCAGATTACACTCGAAACACCCGCAACTCTGGCCCGCTCGAAAGAACGTTGCCTACGCCGCAAAGGTGCCTACGATGCTGCGAAAAGGGATCTTTCAGCAGCAAATCTACGACTGGTGGTCTCGATTGCCAAACGTTATCGCAATCGCGGCATGAGCTTTCTTGATCTGATTCAAGAAGGCAATACGGGCCTGATGCGGGCAGTGGATAAGTTCGAGCATGCTCGGGGTTACAAGTTTTCGACCTACGCCACGTGGTGGATTCGACAGGCAATCACGCGAGCGATTGCCGACCAAAGTCGTACGATTCGGCTTCCGGTGCATATGATCGACACGATGAGTAAGATTCGCACCGTTTCCGCTGAATTTGTTCAGGAGTTTGGTCGCGAGCCAAATCCTGAAGAAATCGCCGAACGAGCCGGACTTTCGATCGAAGATGCCAAATGCGTACACAAAATGACCCGCCAGCCGTTGTCGCTTGATCAGCCGGTTGGCGACCACGAAGAGAACTACTTTGGCGAGTTCCTGGAGGAGCAGTGCGTTGAAGACCCGCTCTACGATACCAATCTGGAAGCCCTCAAAAGACGCTTGGAAGAGGTGATGGAAGATCTGTCGTATCGTGAGCGGGAGATCATTCGCCTTCGTTACGGTTTGGCCGACGGATATACCTATACGCTTGAAGAGGTCGGCAAGATCTTCTCGGTAACTCGCGAGCGTGTCCGACAGATCGAGTCCAAAGCGGTCCGCAAACTGCAATCGCCTTACCGCTCACGTTCGCTGGCGGGCTTCCTGGATGGATATGAGCCAACCCCGGTTGATGTGACGTAAATGGCTCTCAGCCCCAGATCGTTCACTTTTTCAAGCTAGGCAAGGTGAAGAATAGCACTAGCCCGGCTCGCTAGTTAGGATAACCCCCCCGGAAATTCCTGGATAGCGCGTCGGGTTAGTGAATTTATTACGCCTTGTATCTTAAAACCAGCACTGCCTCCTGCTTTGTAAGACACCGTGCTATCCGACCCTGGATCGAGTCTTGATCGGTGTGCTTTTTATTGAATGAGGCAAACTATCCCGGGTTGGCGTTGACTCCCAGAGACAAGTTCTAAATGCCAGTGCTCGTTGAAATTGAACGCAAATCTATATGGGGTCACAACTTAGGGACATGACGGCTTGGATGGATTCGAGTTCCCACTCACTCGTCTGCGTGGGGTATCCATCCAGACATAGGCCTTTGCTGAAAAAGCCCATTTGCAAATGGAATAGTTGTCGCGTTGCCAAGCGGGGCATGTACTCTTGCCCTTGTGCGACGTTTTTCAGCCCCCATAAGGGTGAGATCACTAGCTACGTATTTTTGGGGAGTTTACTCTTGCATTTCAGTTGGGTATTCTGTGGGTAGTAAATAACACTTTTTTCACTGGAGCTGCTATGAAGAACAAACCTCACCTTACCCCGCGTCAGACCGAAATCATTCGCCTTGTCAGTCTTGGCTGCACGAATGACGAAGCAGGTGCGATTCTGAAAATTTCGCCTTCTACGGTTGACAATCACAAAACTCGAGCCATGGAAGCCTTTGGTACCAACAAGGCTGTGTTGATGACACGCCTGGCTCTAAAGTTCCGCATCACTACCATGAAGGACCAACTCACTACCCGTGAGAAGCGTCTGAGTGGTCGTAAAAAAGATGGTTGGAACTAGTAGTAGTTGCTGCTCACACCTCGTCTGGCGTAGGCGAAGGGCGAATTAGCCTCTTCACCTATTGCCAGAAAGAGGTTGGGCGACTGGGAAAGACTTCTTTCTTACATCCCTGCCCCGTGGATTTATCTCTTTCCCATTGAGAATCGCCATTCTCTACTTGGCGGCTTTCTCCTTTGACGGGGATATCTGAAGCACTTGCTCTGATTCGACATGGGCAAGTAGTTTTTCTTTCTTCCACCAGGTGGACTTCATCTTCCGCTTGCTATAGAGACTCTCTCCCTGATCCATAAAGTGTGGTGAGTCGGCATGTCCGCTTTGCCCCCAGGGGATGCAAGTCAAAGATTCAATTCCTTCAGGATGAAAGAACATCAGAATCATGGCCATCGAGCCGTTATCAGCAACGAAATGACCCGGATGGTCTGGGTCTGCTGAGCTGCGAACATCGAACAGAGTCTCGGAGAAGTTGGCCCCCTTGTTGCCGGAGCGAAAATCGGCTCCACCTACGGGGAAGAACTGGCCGCCACGACCGACCTTGTGAATGTCTCCCCAGGCAATGTCCCAGCGTCCGTATTGGGTGGTCATCTCTTTGATCGTATCGGCCAAAAGTTTTAGTATTTGTTGTTGCTGTTTCGCAGCAAAATGATCGCTGCCGACGATTGGAGAGAGATCGATCTCTTTTCCGCACTTGAGCCGCCAGAATTTATACAACGCGGTCGAGGTCGCTTCGGGAACGAACTCTCCGTCCCATTCGAGAATTGCCTGGACCGCATTGGCAAACTCGGCATCCTGCATTTGCTTCTCTCCGACAGCCCCAGTAGCCAAGCGTAGCTCTTCTTGCCACCGAGAGGCCAAGGTATCGTACACATCGGTCGCGTAGGCGATTGCCTCTTCGCGAGTGACCGAATCGTCTGCGTCGAGTAACTGCACCGAACGGAGGCTGCGGGGGTTGTTTGTATCCCAAGAGACATTAAAGAGATAGTCGGGGTACTTGTCGGCGGTAAGCGGTGAGTCGACCATCATGAATTCGGGGCTAATGTTGCAGTTCTGCATGTAGCCCTGCGGCGGATTGAAGATATGCACCAAATCGTCGACCGGGTGCAGTCCCTGCCAAGCGGTTGCCGACGTGTGACCTGGTACCGGTGCGTCCCATTGGTATCCTTCAGGTCGGATGGGGGCCGCACCAACCCGGACATAGCCGATATCTCCATGGACATCAGCAAACATGATGTTCTGCTCGTTGAATTCTGCCATGCCGACAGCTTTGAAGAATTCGCGGACATTCGCCGACTTGGCCATCCGATAAGATTGTTCCATCAGTCGGGTCTTGCTGAGCATGGGAGCCGCACCGACATACGCCCTGCCAGATTTCAGATCAATCGGCGAAATTACAGGGCCTAAGTGGGTATACACTGCCGAGCGAACCACGGGCTCGGCATCTCTCACGGGAATCATAAAGACTTTTGATTCAGCTTTTTGCCACTTGCCATCGTATTCGTACTCGAGACGGTCGTTCATGCGGACCTTCATCTCAAAAACATCCCCACAATCGGGGCCCCCGGTCGTCAGTGCCCAACCGACGTGGCGGTTATGTCCGATGGCAATCAATGGGGCACCAATCAGAAAAAAACCGTTGACGTGGAGGTCGCCCGCATGCACCCGGGCTTCGTACATGACGGCCAAGCCTTCCCACTGCAAATGCGGATCGGAGAGAAGAATCGGTACGTTGTCGGCCGAGCGCGAAGGCGCAACAGCCCATTCGTTCGAACGCATCGGCGGACGCGGTCGCTTGCCACTGTTGCCAAGATCATCGGCGATGGCTCCCAAAGGCCAACGCAACACCATAGCCCGACCCACGGTCCGGTACATCCAGGGCTGAATCGACATCGCATACTCAGGCACCTCTTCGGGATGCTCGTCGGCATAGGCTTGAACGCCTGCGGCGAAGTGTTCGAGGAACACTTGCAGATGCTGTGGCAGTTTTTCCCAAGACTGTTCGGCCAACTCGGCATTACGGCAGAGCCGCATCGTATAGTCATGCTCGACAAATCGCTCGCCAAACGCTTCGGACATGGTGCCCATCCCTGTCCGCAGACTGATATAAATATCCGCCAGTCGATCTTCTGCTTGGGCATAGCCCAGCCCATACGCACTTGCCGCCTCGGTCTCGGCGTAGATGTGAGGCACCCCCCAAGTATCGCGGTAGATCGTCACCTCGGTCTTGCCAGCAGCGTTAGATGCAGTAGCAACAAGTAGAATCTGTGAGCAGGCAACCAACATTCGCAGCATTCGTCTATCTCCCAATTTGAATCTCGGCGAGGAAAGCCCCTCCGTAGGACTATTAAAGGTTCGCTCAAGGCGATCGCTTTTTGCTATCAGAATTCGATTAGCAAGGCCTAGAGAACTTCGATTATGTCTCGCTGTGGGCATGCTAGCAAGCTTGAGACTCAATTGGTTGCAGCACGACTAGAATTGCCACCTCGGTAATCGAATTTTAGCAAGGAGTAGCGAATGGCAGAAGGGTTGCACGAGGCGGAAAGACGTCTCAGGATCAGAGAAATCTCTAAACCTATTCCCCCCAAGTCTCCTTGAGTACGCCGCTCTTCACTAAGGGGTTTTAAGTTGAAATTTTTGTGCGATTCGCCTTGCCTCAATTTGACGATTGGGACAAGAATACGCACTACAGGTCGACGAACGTTGCTACGTATGGAGCGGGGCGACGAATCAGGAAGTTCGACCGTAATTAGGAAAGGTTGTGTCATGGATTACACGGCCCTACTGGACTTAGAAAATGCGCTCGATGATCTTTCGCCCGACGAGATAGAAGCACCCAGAAAAAGCGCGCGTCCACTGTTGCCGAAAAAAAGGCGTGATCGCAAACGAAAAAATCGTAAACCTACGAAGCCTACGGGGAACATAGGACAACGTTCGAACAATCGATGGAATAATATCTGACAGCAAAATGCTGCCAGGGTGTTGTTGATCTTCCGCATCCAGCTTGGAAGTAGCGATTGCAGAAGTTCTACCGATAGAAGTTCGCTTAAGAACTTCATTCGACGCATCTAGGTAATGGTTTGCCTTACGAACGCTTTGAAAAAATGGATGGTCGCACGCAAGACAAGAAGCTTTTTCTTTCTAAAATTGATAAACAATTTTTTTGACTGATCTGTTTGAAAAGACTATAATGCTACGAAGAGAAGCCTTTTTTACTTTTTCGTAAAGGGGAGGCCCAGTGGAAACGCCGCCTTATCGGATGTAAGTAAGACCGGAGTTGGAGAACCTGAGTTCTCCGAGTTTCTTTTTTCACTAAACACTTTTTTCCATCTAGAGAAGTGTGCGTTGTTCTCCCGAGATTTTGAACCACGCGCAACGAATTGACTGTTTCGACTCACGACGGTCGTTGGATTGAGCATTTACCGTGACACAACGATGTCATCACTACCTTAGATGACGCCCTGTGTTGGCTAGTGCCCCTATGGGCAGGGCTTGATTAGCGATGGCCGTAAGTTCTGATGGCTGATTCGCTACTCTAGAAAAGCATTGAGCCCTCGTCGCCTCTTTTTGTGCGACGAGGGTTTTTCAATGAAACCCTATCGTGCAGAAAAACACTCGATCTCTAGTCGCATGAGTTCTTCAGCCACCACCGCGGCAGAGTCGGGGCGGCGGAGCGGATCTTTTGCCAACAGGCGATGGATGAGCGAGGCGATTGGCTTCGGAAGCTTGGGGACACGGTTGCGAATGCACTCGGGCGACATCTCTCGATGCAAGCGAACGAGCTCGTCTGGAGCAGTGGCATGAAATGGCAATCGACCGGCGATCATTTCGTAGAGCGTGACACCAACGCTGTACAGATCGCACGACACGCTTGTGGCGAGGCTGGAAGTAACCACCTCGGGCGCAACGTAGTTGAGTGTGCCAATCACCGGTCGAGTCGACCAATGCCGCGCTTCTGAAGGTGCGTGAGCGAAGCCGAAGTCAATCAACGTGCCATGTCCTTCGGGCGAAACGAAGATGTTGCTTGGTTTGACGTCAGCATGAATCATTCCGGTCGAATCGTGAAGCGCGGCAAGTGCTTCGACAATTTGTCTCGTGATCCACAAGGTCACGGGCAGCGGCATCGTTTTTTCTTGTTTCAAAATCGTCGCTAGCGAAACGCCGTGCAGCCGAGGCGAGACAAGATAATAGGGTGCTTGACGGACGTTGGCCGAAAGTATCGGCAGAAGATGCGGGTGCGAGAGCTGCTCGCCAATCCAGGCAGCTCGGCGTTGCATCTCGATTGCTTGCGGATCGCGCCACCATTCTTTTCGCAACACTTTGATGACATAGGCTGCTGTCTGGTCGGCTGCGGCGTTCAAAGGTCGTGCCTGATAGACCCGCGTCAGCTCGCTCTCGCTAAGCAAGCGAACTAGTTGCCAAGGACCAATGCGGCCCACGGCTTTGTGGTGCGAGGGGGAACTGGTCGCTGCAAAATTTGCGCGGATTGGTGCTGATTGCTCTGCGGTTGCCATACTGGGTGCTACATCACGGGGATTTGGGTCGCGGGAAAATTTTGTCGAAACTGCGGAGACCGTGTGCTGCGGGGCAACACGGTTGGGCTATGTACTGATCGGCGCAAGAGGGCTGCTGCCTTGCCTCGAACGAGGTGATTCGGCCATGCAATCGGAATTGATTGTTAACCTAGAGAATCCGCGGCGGGTTTGCGGTCAATTTCCCACGTATTTTGCATGCACTGTCCGAGCTATCGCCGGATCGTCGGTGCCGCCAACGAGGGTTCGCCCGTCAGCAAAAATCGTCAGGAGGTAGTCTTCGACTTCGAGTCGGACAAGAAAAGCGTTGACTGTGACTGGTCCGAGCTGACGTAACTTATCGGCCAACGACGAGAGGTTTACCGACTCGCCAGAGGTTGGCGAAATCTGGACGGTGTTGCGTCCGCACAGGCGGATGACTAATGATCCTCGTCGGCCGTCGAGCCAATCGAATTTGCGCTGGCCACAAGTAGGGCAGTTGTCGGTTCGTCCGGCAGAAACTCCGATCGAACGAATTTGGTTATTCCACAAATCGACGATCGTCATGGCCGAGTTGAGTTGATCGCGATTACCGCTCAGCAGTTTTATGGCCTCCATCGCTTGCAGTGAAGCAATCACATTGACAATCGGCCCCAGCACCCCGGCAGTTTCGCAAGTTGGCATCGCCGCAGCAGAAGGAGGCTCGGGCATGATACACGCCAGGCAAGGAGTCTCGCCGGGCACGATTGCGAGCGTTTGCCCTTCGGCTCCTACACAGCCGCCAAACACCCAGGGAGTGTTGGTTTCGATCGCATAGTCGTTTATCAGATAACGGGTCTCGAAGTTGTCGGTCCCGTCGACAATCAATTGTACTCCATCGGCCAACTCGCGAATGTTTGCCGCGTTGATGTCAGCAACATGGGGTTCAATCTGCACGCTGCTGTTTACGTGTGCAAGTCGTTCGGCAGCCGCGATGGCCTTGGGAAGTTGCGCTGCGGCGTCACGCTCGTCGAATAGCACTTGCCGGTGGAGGTTGCTGGTCTCGACGAAATCGCGATCGACAATTCTCACCAATCCCACACCAGCTCGGACCAGCGTGTCGGCAACCACCGAGCCAAGCGCCCCACAGCCGCAGATGAGCACACGAC
>JAJRUA010000141.1 GCA_024278035.1 Planctomycetota bacterium
ATTGGCCCAAGCCCGTCACCGACGGAAGCAATTCAACCTGGGCATCCGACAAAGAATCTTACCCTTTACTGAAACCTTGAGCGCCTCTTGTAACTGAGCCAGAAAGTCTCACTTAGGGATGAAACATTTCACTTACGCCAACGGCTCGCTTAAAGTTTTACCGTTTCGGCTCGAACGATTCTCCTTCTTCCAGCGTTAGTAGCGCTTCGACGAGCCACTCGGTTTCAATCGCCTCTTCTCGGGTCGCCCAAGTGGAGGTTTCTTCCCATAGTGAGGACTGACAATGGGGGCAGGGCATGCCTTCTTCCGAGGCGAATGTGGGGGGCGTTGCCGGATCGGCGTCGGGCCACGAAGTGTCGCATTCATCGCACAGAACAACCACCTTCTGGCAACCGCCACAAACTCGTAGCCCAAGCGGGCCCGTTCCACAAACGCGACAAGTTCCAATCGTTAGCATCATTGACTCGACTTGTTTGAGGTTTAGAGCCTATCTCAAAACCTGTCAGGAAGTGTCCAGCGGTCGAAAAAGACCGAGGCGTCGGAAGGTTTTGAGACGTGCCGTTAATAAGGGCGAACAGGAAAGGCCGTTATTAAACGGTCTTCCTGGACGACTAGCTTCAAATGTTCGGCAGCCGGACGATGGCGACGATTGCCCGATTGGCCACCGATGTAGCCGATTCGCCTGCCGAGATCGATCGTATAAATGGTTCGCCCCTTTTCGTGCTCGGTTTTCACGTTACTGCCACTTTGTGCCTGTTCGTACGCTTCATCGACCAGCCGCACGACGGTGGCCGGGTTGTCCGAATCAAAAACGCCATGCTGGCCGACGCGGTTCGGTTCGTCGCGCGCATGGGCCATCAGGTGATTCAAACGATGGCCATGCTGGCTGCCGCGTGTGTAGCGAAGTCCCGCCGGCGATTGATAAGCCTCTCGACCAACCTTGGTCAACAAGCCCGCCAAGTCGGCCGGATTGATCTTACGAATCGCGACACCAGGGGACTCGTCCGGCGTTTGGCTGGGCGAATCGCTCGGGAGATGCATCCCCGGCAGGGCGATTCCGAACGATTTCTCCAGCGTCGGCTGGAGCCAGACGCCATAGGCTACGACGCCCACGCAGAGTGCTAAGATCATCTTCCAAGAGAGCTTGCCCTTGCTTAATCGTAGTACTTGCTGCAAAAGTCGGGCGATCTGCTGTGCGTCACGTGACATGGCTCATAGGAGTCGTTGTTTTGGGGAGCCGCAGGGGGAGAGCCATCTCCGGCAGAGCTGAAGGCTTCCACTGGGGGTAAAGCGACATCACTTCTATAAAAATATTTCGGCGACGGCGATGCCTGAGGAAGTCGGCAGGCCGACCAACGAAAGGACGATTTTAGCAGGTAGTTTGGCACATTGGTGGTAAATTTGCTGGCACATCTTTCCGCAGGGTAACATCAGGATAACTACCAAGTCGAAGAAGTAGCGGAACGAAGGTCTTAGCCACAGAGAACTCAGAGGTGCTAACCCCCAAGGTTTCGCCAAGGTTTCGCCGTTTTTTCGGTGCTTCCGGTGCTCTGTGGCTAAGGGGTTTTCCAGAAAAAAGGACTTTGGTATCACTTCCGTCTCATGCCGTAGATTAGCCACCGATGAACACGGATCAACGCAGATAAGAAAGGTGGTTTTTAGCCAATCCCCCTGTTAGAAAAGGGAACGAAAAACCCTGGACCCATCCAAAGGAATCTGTGTTTATCTGTGGTTTTTTCCTCGGTGTTCTTCGTGCTCCTCTGCGGTAAACCCCCTGCTTACTTCAGTTGGCTGAAATTTACGAAAAAAAGACTTTGCAATTCTCCTGAATCAATGCCCCGACAACATCTCATGGCGGTAGCGGCGGATTACGTCGGCACGCAAGAGGAGGCCAACGAGCCGCCGGTTCTCACCTTGGCCCACCTCAACCGGCAAGGTCTCTACGTCGCGGGCACCGAAGTCGCGCATCGCTTCCAAGAGATTTTGTGCGGGGTGAACCGAAAGCTGGGTCCGCAGGGCGATATCTTCGGCATTTACCAAGGCGGGAGAGATATCGCTGTCGAGCACACGGTGCAGGTCCTCGGCCCGGATGATGCCGATCAGCTTGCCATCGTCGCTCATGACGGGCAGGCTTTCGATGTCTGGGTGTTCGCGTGCGATGCGGATGATTTCAATCGCATTGTCGGCAGGGCTAAGCGTGGGAAAACGTCGGACCATCACATCGCGAACCATCACATGGTCCAAATTGTGTAGGTCATGGCCACGAGAAATTTTCTCGCCCCGGCGGCTGAGTTTTTTGTAGTAGATACTTTCCGGATCGATGAAACGAGTAACGAAACTAGAAACCCCCACCGCCGCCATGATGGGAAGGATAATTCCGTACTGATCGGTCATTTCGTAGACGATCAAAATTGCCGAGAGGACCCCCTGGGTTGCACCGGCAACGACAGCTCCCATGCCAACAATCGCGTAGACACCGGGAGAGTGACTGTAGGCAGGGAACCATAGATTGGCCAGGACGCCGAAGGCCCCACCAAGCGTGGCCCCCAAGAACAAAGAGGGCGCAAAGACTCCGCCCGACCCGCCTCCGGCCAAGGTGAGGCTTGTCAACAACGGCTTGAGAAAAATCAAAGGAACAAGCCAAAGAAGCTCGGCAAACATTCGGTCATGCGGGATCGAAACGGCTTTGTCAGGCGAAGTTCGGAAAAAGGACCCGAAAGGAGAAAGAGCAATTCCTAAGGCTGAGCTAGGCTTTTCCTCGGAGTCGGTAGCGGCGCTAGGATTCCCGTTGTTCTCCTCTTCGCAAGTTAGGTGCAGAGCATGTTCAATGACTTCGTAGCCGACTCCCAGGAGGGGGGGCATGACGGGGTGACTTTCTGCCGCTTTTTGTGCTTCGCGGGAAACAACGGGGGGCATGGCTGGGTAGAGGGCCCCGACAACACCGACGACGGTCCCTAACACCAGGGCACGCTTCCACCAACAGGGAAAGAATCGCTCGGCAAAATCCTCGATTCCATAAAGCATCTTGATGAACAGGGCCGCGGCTAGCCCGGCAATTAAACCCAGCAACAGGTAGCTTGGCAATTGAACCCAGGCACCGGCAAACTGGAACTCTAAATCTTGGAACGCCGGATTGAGACGATGCTCGCCGACATGCTGTTGGACCACATCGGCGAGAACGCTTGCCAGGACGATCGGCGTTAGCGATTCAACGGCAAAGGTGCCAATAATAATTTCGCTAGCGAAGATCACGCCTGCAAGCGGCGCGTTGAATGTCGCACTGATACCAGCCGCCGCACCGGCAGCGACTAGGACTTTGGTGCTCTTCGCTGAGAGCTTGAAGAACTGGCCAGCGGAGCTTCCGAGCGTTGATCCAATCTGCACGATAGGGCCTTCACGACCGGCGGAGCCTCCTGTGCCAATGGTTAAACCACTCACCAAGATTTTCACAATCGCGATTCGAGGGCGGATAACGCCATCGTGCCGCGCGACGGCTGTGATGACCTCGGGCACGCCGTGTCCCTTGGCTTCGGGAGCAAACCGATTGGTGATCCATGCGACAATGAGCAGTCCGGCCGGCACGCATACCACTAGGGCAATGTTCCAGTAAGGGGACTCCACCGTCAGGGCATTGGCAGCGCCATAGGTTCCTTCCGCAATCCACTCGATGAGGTGCCCAAAGAGCGCGGCAGCGTATCCAGCCAGAACCCCAACGCAACCGGCCAGGAGGATTGTCAGGGTGTCGCCGGGGACAGCCCCCCGGACACTCCACTCGGAGAGCCAAGTTACCCATCTGGCGGGCAAGAAACGGCTTACAAAAGAGTGTCTCTCAACAGGGCTGCCCTGGGGAGAACTGCCAGGGATAGGAGTGGCTGGTGGTTGAGACACGGATTGCCAAAAGGAGGGGGCGTATCGGAGGTGGCAAGGAAGTAGGAGGGGCCACCACGCTCTGTAAGAGAGTACGCTGCATGGGCGTAAGAAACCACCCTGAGTCTTATTTGTCCGTCTCTGGCCTGGCGTTTTGGCATTCCGTCGGCAATGCGACATTTTGCCTCCTCCTGCCAGCCATCGCCAAGCTGGCCCTGGCCCGCTACACTGCCATGAAACGAAGGGCCTTTGCAGAGCGATGCATGGCCATCCCCCCCCGTTTCGCCGGCCCGTCAGCCCAACTGCCCGCCCCGCCTTCCCACCTCCTTTCCCTCCATTTCCGCCGATTCCGATGCAAGACCGCGTCTATAACTTCTCAGCCGGCCCGGCTGTGCTCCCCCTTTCGGTCCTAGAAAAAGCCCGTGATGAGATGCTGTCACTCCCGGGTGTCGGGGCCAGCGTCCTCGAGATCAGCCATCGCAGCCCCGCATTCAAGGAAATTATTGCGGCTGCTGAGGCGAACCTCCGCAAGCTGTTGGATATCTCGGACGATTATGCCGTACTGTTTCTCCAAGGAGGCAGCCGGCTGCAATTTTCGATGATTCCGATGAACCTGATGGGAGGGGGGAAGAAATCGGCCGACTATGTTCTCACAGGCTCCTGGGGCAAAAAGGCGGCGGCAGAGGCCAAAAAAGTAGGCGAGGCCCGCACCGCCTACAATGCCGCGGACTCGAACTTCGATCATGTCCCATCGGCCGATGCCATCGACTTCGATCCCCACGCTGCCTACGCCCATTTCTGCAGTAACGAAACGATCCAAGGCGTACAGTTCGCCCAAGAGCCGGCCCCGCCCGAAGGGGTGCCGCTCATCTGTGACGCTTCAAGCGATTTTCTGCACCGTAAGCTGGATATCTCACGCTATGGAATGATCTACGCCTGTGCCCAAAAGAACGCCGGTCCGGCGGGGCTGACGATCGTTGTGATGCGTAAGGATTTGGCCGAACGTTCTCCGGGCCAGCTTGCCAGCTACTTGAATTACAACACGCACATCCAAGAAGAGTCGATGGGCAACACGCCGCCAACCTTTGCGATTTACATCAACAAGTTGGTCACCGATTGGCTACTCGACGAGGTGGGCGGTCTCGATAAAATGTTCGCCCAAAACAAAGCGAAGGCCGGGGAACTTTACAAGGTGCTCGACGCCTCCGACGGCTTTTATACGGGCCATGCCCAACCTGCTAGCCGTAGCGTGATGAACGTGACGTTCCGTTTGCCTTCGGAGGAATTGACCGATGCCTTTATCGCCGGCGCCAAAGAGCGTGGCCTGACCGACCTCAAAGGCCATCGCAGCGTTGGCGGTATTCGGGCGTCGATTTACAATGCGATGCCGGTCGCCGGCGTCGAGAAACTTCGCGACTTTATGCTGGAGTTCAGCGAACAGAAGAAATAGAAAATAGCGGTCAGCGATTAGCTTTCAGCGAACAGCTAAAAAAATGATTGGGCTGTTGGATAAAAGCTGACAGCCCTGTCCACACTTACCTTTTTTATCCAATGGCTGACGCCATCGGCTCGCCTTACCTTAGCTTTTACTGCTTCCACCATGCCCAGTGTAATTGTCCTTGATACTCTCTCCCAAGAAGGCCTCGAACTGCTGGAGGCAGCCGAAGGGATTTCTTACGAAGTTCGGACCGGTCTCAAAGGGGACGATCTCAAGCAGGCGCTCACCGAGTTCGATGGGGCCATCTGCCGAAGCGGTGTGAAGCTCACCTCCGACGTGCTCGAAGGCAATACGCGGCTCAAAGCGATTGTCCGGGCGGGCGTTGGCACGGACAACATCGACAAAGTCGCTGCCACGCGGGCCGGCATTGTCGTGATGAACACCCCGGATGGCAATACGATCAGCACCGCAGAGCAGACAATCGCACTGATGCTTGCCATGAGTCGCAATATCGCTCCTGCCTACCAATCGTTGCTCGAAGGTCGCTGGGATCGCAAGAAGTTCATGGGGACCCAGGTCGCGGGCAAGACGCTTGGAGTGGTAGGATTAGGTCGTATCGGATTGGCCGTTGCAACGCGTGCCAAATCGCTCGAAATGGAGATCCTTGGCTACGACCCATTCATGTCCCAAGAACGAGCCGAAGAGCTTGGCATTGAGTTGGTCGAGAAAGTGGCCCACATGTTGCCGAAGATCGATTACCTGACAGTTCATACGCCTTTGACCGACGAAACCCGGGGGCTGATCGGAGCAGCAGAGATCGAAACTCTCAAGCCGGGGGCCCGGCTCGTCAACTGCGCCCGGGGCGGCATCTACGACGAAGCGGCTTTGGCCGAAGGAATCCAATCCGGAAAAATCGCCGGTGTCGCACTCGATGTTTACCCAGACGAACCTTGCACGGAGAACCCTCTCTTCGGTTTGGATGGCGTCGTATGCACGCCCCACTTGGGGGCCAGCACCGAAGAGGCGCAAACGCAGGTGGCCGTTGAAGCGGTCGGTCTGGTTGTTGCCTTCCTCAAGACGGGGGCCATCCGCAGCGCCGTGAATGTTGCTCCCCTTGATCCGCAAACGCTCGCTTCGCTCAAGGGATACATTGATGTCGCCCACCGGCTTGGCCGCCTGGCTGAGGGACTCATCCCCAGCGGCCTTGCGACTTGTCGTCTCCAGTATCGGGGCAAATTAGCAGAAATGGAGACCAGGGTGCTCGCTTCGGCGTTTGCGGCGGGTCTTCTTGAACAAGCGATGGGCGATCAGGTGAACCTTATCAATGCCGAATCGTTACTGAAGGAACGGGGCATTGGCCTGGTAACCGAAAGTTGCAGCCAAATGGGAGCTTTCCGTTCATCGATGCGAGTTGAAATCGCAGGGGGGGCAGAGTCGAAAAAAGAACACACTTTAACAGCCACCCTCTTGGGCGAGGACATGCCACGACTCGTTTCGATCGACGATTACCGCCTCGAAGCCTTCCTCGATGGTTGCCTTTTGATTTTCACTCACAAGGATGTTCCCGGCATCATTGGTGCGGTCGGCACGATGCTGGGCGAGCATGGGGTGAATATCGCTCAAATGGCAGTTGGCCGAAACCAACCGGGCGGCGATGCGATTGGGGTCTTGAACGTCGATTGTGGACTCTCCGAAGAAGCGATTGCCTCGGTTCGGGCCCATGAGGCGATCAGCAGCGCGATCGTCGTCCAGCTACCCGAGGCAGGCAAGCTACCCGATTGGCTCGGATAAACAGCCGCGAGGGCGAGCAGGGGATATTTAGCCGCCCCGGAGCTTACAGTGCTACCACAAGCCAACGTTGCCGGACTATTGGCTGCTTGGTTGGATTTCTATGCCGCACAAAACTTGCGGCCGGTGTAATCGGCACGGTGGCCCTGCTTTTCCTTCTTTACCTAAGAAGCAGACTCGCTTGGGGAGGGGACCGTGACCGATAGTTGGAGTGTCCTCCCATGGCGCTGGCCCCCGCTGCGGCACCGGTTGCCGTGCTATCTCCCTTAGCCTGCTTGCTCCGCCTACCTATGATTGCTCTCCCGAATACCGTGTCTGACCCCGTAATAACCCTCGAAACACGCGTTCTTTCGGCACTCACCTCGAGCCCCTACCTCGCCACCACCCGGGTCCGCATCGAAGCGGGCGACGGAGAGGTTCGGTTACACGGCCATGTGGGCTCTTTCTTTGAGAAGCAAATGGCTCAAGAAGCAGTTCGCCAGCTTGATGGCGTGGAGAGGATTGAAAACCTTCTGGAAGTCGATTGGTCTTGAGCTGATCAGCCCGTCTTTCCTCGCTAGAAGAACGAGACAATGTTGCCAGGGTGGCCGAAAGTAGTTGTCGCTTTGGTCTTTCCGACGTGTTAGAACGAAAGGGTATGAGTAAGCCCCTCCCTAACAACCCGATCCGGAATCGCCCCGTTGGCAGACCACCGGCGCTGGATGTGACCAAGCGTGAGGTTGGCGTTGCCCTGGTTTCGGTGGGTTGCACTCGTACCCAAGCGGCGAAATATCTTGAGGTTTCTCCTCAAACGGTGCTCAACACAGCCCGGCGCGATCCGGAGTTTGCCCGGCGACTCAATCGGGCCGAGGCCGATTTGCAAAGGAAGCATCTTCGCAATGTCCGTTCGGCATGTGGTCGTAGCTGGCGAGCCAGCGTTTGGGCCCTCCAGCAACTGGCTCCCGAACGATTCGCTGCTATTGATCCGCAGGATCTGCCCGACCGTTCTAGCCGTAGCTCACCGTGCTCAGATACGTGAGACAAAAGCAATCTGGTTTCAGCCCCTCTCCCCTAGCGTTCGATGGAGGGGATAACGCTCCGAACTCTGCCGTAGCGTGCCACCCAATCCTTCTGGGGCTTCGAGATGTCTCTACTTAACCATTTGCTTGCCGTCACGATCGTTACGGCTGTCGCCGCCACCACGGCCCTGCCTGCTACTGCCGCCGGGTACTACAACTTGCCAACCTCGCTACCGCAGTGCTTGGGATTAGGCTATGGCCCCGGTTATCATGCTCCGCTTTTGCTCGGTCGGGCGCTTAGGGCCGAGACGGCAACCCAACCGGTTCGCCGCCTACCAGCTCCCCTATCGCCGCCACAGGCCTATGGGTTTAGAGCCTATCCCCGAGCCTATCAGGAAGTCTCCAGCGGTCGAGAAAGGCTGGAGTACCCAACAGTTTTGGAACGTGCAGTCAGTAACACCAGCAGTTATGCAATTCCGCATGGGGCAAACCTTCCTAGCAGCATTTTTTCCGCCAGTACTTCAACCGGTGCTTTCGGTTCTAGTGAGGGTATTTCTAAGAACGGTAGCTCTGTGAGCGAGCCGGCGTTTGCGCCCCCTACGCTTCTTGTGCCTCAACAAGCGGTCGTACCACGACAGCCCGTCCTGAACTACCAAGAGCCCAGCTTCCCTTCCGCTAGAGCAACGCAGAAGTCTAGAGCATGGTAGCTACCCAACAGGATCGGGAGCCTCGCAGTTGACCAGCTTCTTTTTCAAGTTGTGTGGGCTGCTGGCGATTGGTGTGATCGGTTTTTGGTGGGTTGGGCGCGGGGTATGGCGGGCTCGACGCGCTGCCCGCGAGGTGGACGCCGCACGACAAGCGTTCCCAGGCGAACGCCACGCCTTGGCGAATCGACTGCTCGACGCCGTCAATCAAACAAACAAGTCTCACGGGCCCACTTGGCAGCGCTGCGATCTGCTTCCCAGCGAACCTCTCTTAGCCCGTGACGTGGCCACAGGCGAGCTTTACGCTCTCGCTTCGGTGGAAGTCTCACTTGAAGCGGACAGCTCCAGCTCGGCTCGCACGAGCACGGCCCTCTTCATCTGGCGAGACGGACAGTGGGCATCGGAAGGGCATGTGGTCTTCGACCTCGAACCTAAAGAGACCCTCAAACGGTACAGCAGAAATCTCGTGATAACGTCCAGATAATTGAGCACATTGCTTTGGGCAGCCTCCACTTGGTAGGACTAGTTTTGTGAAGAACCATTCCGCAACCAAGCCAAGGAGACTGCCACAATGGCAAGTGTAACAGGAAGTATGATTTCGGTCGATGAGGAGAAGATACGGGGTCATGTGGATGAGGTAATTCGTACGAGCGTCGAAGCGACGCTGCATGGATTATTGGACGCCGAAGCGGATCAGCTTTGCGGTGCGAAGCGTTACGAGCGTAGCGAAGATCGTATCGATGGCCGAGCAGGCAGCTATGAACGGAAGCTG
>JAJRUA010000142.1 GCA_024278035.1 Planctomycetota bacterium
AAGCGAGCTTGAAAGGTTGGAACATCCCGTTTGAAGCCTGGGGTCTCAACATTGGCCAAGTTGTTTGCGATAAACTCCAGACGCTTGGCCTGAACTTTCGCGCCTTCTGCCGAGAGATACATTCCGTAAGACATGGTACCGATGTTGGACAGGTGCTCCCCCCTGCCGTTGGACTGTCACTATGCACACCCCATGCCAAGCAAGGCAGAGAGAACGTGCAGGGAGTCGCAAACCCTTGGAAAACCGAGTTGAGCAGAGTCAATTCAACGGTTTTTTTACGGCAAGCGGGCTTCGACCCTAAACCGCTCTCCGGCAATCGCTGCCGGTTTCTCAGAAGCCTTCGGCAAAGAATGCCGCTAGCACGCAAAATCAGCCGACCCGCGCCGCGGCAATCGTCTCTGCCGCACCCTGGTCAAGAAGTTGCTCCGCCACACGCTGCCCAACTTCGATAGCAGCAGACGGGTCGCCACTGGCCGTGGCCCGTAATATCTGGGTGCCGTCCAAATTGCCAACGAGACCGTCAAGAACCAATCGTCCGTTCTCGGTTCGGCCCCACGCCCCTACCGGAACCGAACATCCGCCGTGCAAAAGTGCCAGCATCGAACGCTCTGCATCGACCGCTGCGCGAGTCTCGGCGTGGTTCATCCGAGCAAGGAGTTCGCAGACCTCGGCATCGTTTGCCCGACATTCAATCCCCAAGGCCCCCTGCCCTGGGGCTGGCAACATGCGGGGTGGCTCTAAAAATTCGGTGATCCGCTCGCCCCAACCAAGACGACGCAATCCCGCCGCAGCGAGGAGGATAGCATCGTATTCGCCCTCGTCCAGCTTACGCAAACGTGTGTCAACATTGCCGCGAATGCCAACAACTTCAAGGTCAGGTCGCAAACTTTTGAGTTGCGACTGGCGCCGAAGGCTGCCCGTCCCCACTCTCGCACCCTGTGGCAAAGCGGCAAGCGAATCGGCCGCAGCCGTAACCAACGCGTCAGCCACATTCTCTCGCTCTGGCACCGCCGCAAGCACCAAGTCGGCAATTGCCTCAGTCGGCAGATCTTTAAGGCTATGCACTGCCACATCGGCTCGCGATTCGAGCACTGCCGATTGAACTTCCTTCGTAAAGACACCTTGAACGCCGAGACCAGCAACCGGACCGCTCTGCTCGGTATCGCCGCTGGTCACAATGTCGACTAACTCAACGGTTGCGCCTTGGCTGCGTAATTGCTTAGCCACCCACTTGGCCTGCCATTGGGCCAACTGGCTTGCCCGGGTACCGATACGAATATGGGGAACGCTCACAATGATTCCTAGCTTTTATCAACCAACGACAAAGAAGAGGCTATCCTAGGGGGTAAGCTCTCGAACATCAATCGTCGGAAGGCGGACTAAGAGCGGGCGTACTATTCAGCGCGTTTTCGCGTTTGGCCAGCGCTTCGGCAAGCTGATGGGCAGGCACGACCACTCCGCAGCTCACAATAAACTGGAACGCCTGATCGATCGTAATATCGAGATCCAAGGTTTCGCTCTTTTTCACCGTCACCGTAAAACCAGTAAACGGCATCGGCGAAGTCGGCACCAGCACCGAGAGCACCGGCTCGTTGGCCGCACAGCGAATATCAAGCATACTTTCGCCCGTAACCATGGCGAGAGACCAGATGCCTTTGCGAGGGTATTCGACTGCCACGACGCGAGTATATTCGATCTCGCGTTCGCTAAACATGAAATCGGTCACTTGTTTGACCGACGAATAGACGTTTCGGACCAATGGCAGCTGATGGATTAAACGCTCGAACTGCATCCAGAAAAAACGACCGACCCCGGCTGCAAGAAACTTTCCGAGCAGGTAGAGCACCATCAAAAAGACGCAGAGAAAAATCGGAATCACGATATGCCGGCGGAGATACCTTCGCTCGACATAAACTTTCACAATATCGCTAGCCGAGTCGGGCATCGGGCCACGTATCTCGGCGCGAGAAAAATCGTAAATCTCGACTGGCAGTACATGACCATCGTTGGTCTTCACATAAAGCTTACCGGCGTTTTCTCCAGTGCCATCTCTCACAAGATCGGGCCCCACTTGATTCAAATCAAGAATCTCGCCCTGGAAATGAGACAACAAAAGGCGACGCGCGGCCGATTCCATTGGCTCGAGCAGATAGTTGGTAACCGTGTTGCCAACCCATAGGAAAATGACGATCGTCAGCAGCGGCGGCAATAGCACGGCCAAGCCGCGCAGCACCGCCCGGCGGAACGGATCCATCGCGCTACGCTTTTTTTCGTCGGATATTTTGGGAACTGCCATCGCAAAACTATTCTGCCGATCATCGGCAAAGGTACAAGCTACTAACTCTTCAGAATCTGTAAACAAACAACTCGAACTAGCGAGGTCAGCCGCTAGGTGTCCGGCCTACGGCCAATACTGAAACCCTCGTTGCGCCTCTTTGCTTGAGCACTCGTGCGGCTTCGCTACAGGTTGCACCGGTTGTGAGGACATCGTCTACCAATAACACATGAGACGACATCAAAGGATAGCCCGCTCTGGCACGAATTTGGCCACGCATGTTTTGAAATCTCCCCGAACGCGATAACCCCTTTTGTGGATGAGGGTTATGACGACAGGATAAAACCCTGGGCAAGACGGGCAATCCTATGCCCCGGCCCACTCCAGCCGCTAGCGCTGCCGCAGATCCGGCCCCTTGCACCAGGCGACGCCACCGAGATACCGGAATCGGAACGACTACCGTTGGCCCTAAATCGCGTATTGCGGGCCCCATTTTTCGGACCATCAGAGAGCTGAACATACGTGCTAATCGCTCGCTACGGTCCGATTTCATTTTTATGACCAATTCACGCAGCAAACCCTCGTAACTGTCCAACGACAAAGCACGATCGAAACAAAGCTTGTTAGTTCGGCATTGACCACAATCGGAAACGGTCCCAGGAATCTCAGGCACTCGAGCCGCACAGCGGCGACAAGCCGGCCAATCGGGCAGCAGCAATTGCTCGTGGCAAGCTACGCAGAGGCTCAATTCCTGCTCACAAGCTTTGAGATCGTCACTATCCAAATCGGCTTGGCAAGAAACACAGGTTGCCGGGAAGAGCAAATCGAGCGCCCTCTCGCTAGCAGTTTGCACCCAAGTTGTCCAAGAAAGCTTCATCAAGAAAACCATAAAAAGCCAAGACTAAAAAACTTCTCAACCGCGTAAGCTGGCCAAGGGAACATCTAATCGCATTCGATCCTAAGCAGAAAAATCCCCAGACAGACTCCCTGAGGAGAGCCGTAAAGCAAAAATATCGGTATTCCGCCGTCTTGTTTCAATTATCCTTTCCTCCTTACTATAACAACTCTCTGGCGCACGTTTCGCTCATAGCACACGATTTGACGCTGAAAAGGCCAGTGCGGTGACCGGAACACGTCCGGGCGGCACAAGCTAGGACTTCACCACACTTCTCTTGACGCTAGCACTCCTGCTTCGTTACTCTTCCGCTTCGTCCTGGCTTCCGAATTTTTGGGAAACTCCACATCCCGACTCATGAAAATCCTCGATCGCTATTTGCTGCGGCAGTTTATTCAAGTCTTTCTTATCTGCT
>JAJRUA010000143.1 GCA_024278035.1 Planctomycetota bacterium
AAGTCAAAGCTGTAGGTCCAAAGTGGGGGGTGCCTCTTCTCGTCGATGAGGGGCCTTGGACGATTTCGGTTCTTCAGGACGCAGTACGAGCCGCGCAGGGGGGGCTTGCGCGGGGCTGACGGCTGGCAGCTCTTTGCCAATCCCGATGGTGGATGGTGTTGTCCTTTCAGACGATTGGGGGTCGGTGCTCAATTGCCGAATGATCGTCACGCCCACCACGAGCACGGTGCAAGTGATGGCCGTCAACGCCCAGCCAACGGACCAGGCGGTGGTGGCGTTTCTAGAGAGCTCTTGGGAAGTCGGAGCAAGTCGATCACTGGGCAGAGAGGGGGTCATAATGTCGGCTTGTCGCAGGTTCCTCGGCCTGCGTCAACGACACATCGCTCCCTCAAATTCGCTCAGCAACTCGCATCTTAGCGCTTCGCGATCGCGGGTTGGTGGCGATCTCGGCGTCGGTGGGCCGAATTGGCTTGTTCGTGAGGATTCGTAGTCGATCGTCCGCACGAAAAGCGGTCTTTACGAGCCGATCTTCGAGCGAGTGAAAGCTAATCAGAGTGATCCGCCCACCGGACGACAGCAGTGCTGGCAGCCGCTCCAGTGCGTTCTCCACATGGCCCAGCTCATCGTTCACAGCGATCCGAAGGGCTTGGAAGGTTCGCGTTGCCGGATGAATGCGGGGATCGTAGTTCCGGGGAACCGCTCGCCGGACGATGTTGGCAAGGTCGTCGGCCGTTTTGATTGGCTCTGACCGGCGGCGTTCGACAATCGCTCGGGCAATCCGCCGACTACAACGTTCTTCGCCATACTTAAAAATCACATTGGCCAAATGCTCTGCGCTTAGCCGAGCGATGAGCCCCCAGGCGGGCTCTCCCTCTGTCGGATCGAACCGCAAATCGAGACTCTCGGTGCTGTTGAAGCTGAAGCCTCGGTCGGACGTTTCAAGTTGGTCGCTAGAGAGCCCCAAGTCGAGCAGGATGCCGGAGAGCACGGCAAGGCAGCTCTTGTCATCGGGGACGAACCCTGCTTCGACGATCAACTCCGGAGCGTCAATGTAGCTGGCATGGGCTACTGACACTGGCAGGCCTTTGAGAGATTTCTCGGCATGGGCGACGGCAAGCGGGTCGCGATCGAGCGCAAGAATCCGGCCATCGGGCTTAATCCGCTCGGCCAAGGCCCGCGTGTGCCCCCCGCCACCAAGCGTGCCATCGAGCAGCAGGTCGCCCGGCTTAGGAGCCAATTGCTCAAGCACCTCAGCCATCAGAACGGGAACGTGGACAGTGGTCATACGCATGGACTCTTACGATTGGCACCGTAGGGTTAACAAGCCAAGCTCGGGGGGACAATTGTAACGCAACGGAAAAAGCGAGCCCGTTCCGCGGCTCACGTGCATCGTGGTCCCCTCATGGTGGAACAGGCCCGATGCGTAGCGTACGCCATGTCGGCTCGGACAAAGGAGCGGCCCGAACCAAGGGAAGCAGACCTGCCCTCCATGCGTATGGCCTGCTAGGACAAGATCGATACCCTGTTCACAAGCCCATTCAAAGCGATCCGGCGTATGAACCAGGGCAAGCGTGAAGCGGCTCGCGTCATCAAGGGGAGGGGCCGCCGGTAACCAAGGTCGTTCATCACCACAAAGGGTGATCTTACTACCCGTCCCAAAACTTTCAGCTACCTCGATCTTTTTCGACCGCTGGGCACCACTGTCTGATCGGTTCAGGGGTGGGCTCTTAGTACCACTTGCCAAATCAATCTCTAAGGTTTGCCCTCCCAGATGCGTTAGGCCAGCATCTAAAAGTCGTTTTCGCAATTCGACAGGATCAAGCTCCTTGAGGTCATGGTTCCCGAGAACGAAAAACGTGCCATATTGCGAGCGTAACTCTCCGAGCGTCGAATCGATCCATTCCAACTGGGGCGTATGTTCGACGATATCGCCCGTGATACAAACGAGATCGGGCTCCCAGGCGTTGGCGATTCGCACGACTTCACGGAAATACTCGATGCCAAGGCGTCCTGACATGTGAAGGTCGGTCAGATGGGCAATTCGCAACCCCTCCGCCTCGACAGGAAGCCCTGCGAGGTGGTGTTCATGGCGTTCAACATGAAGCTTGAGTAATTGGTTGCCCGGCAAACGAGCAATCTGCGCAAGCCTTGCCGAACCGGTCGCAGCCGCCCCCAGTTTTTTCCCCAGAGAAACCACTTCCGTCTCGAACGAAGCAACCGGGCGTTGCCGGTGGGGGTCGCGCCACCGTTGGGTAATTCTTGTGAACCCGAAAATCAGCAAGACAACGACGCACCCAGCAGAATACCAACGAAACCAATTGACACCGAGAGGGTTCTCCGACGCCAGGGCGAGCGTCACAGCGTAGATCGGCATGCCCACGACGAGAACACCGCTGACGGCCGTCAGGGCATCGATGAGCTTTCTCGCCCAATTGAGGCCGTGAGAACGGTTCACCACCTCAACCCACAAAACGCCATGCCCTAGCAAAGCGGCTAGTAGCCAAACGGTATCGGCGATCGTTTCGGTCGCCGACATCGACGCTTTTGTGAGAAAAAAGGGAAAGAGTTATCGTCCAACAGACTACTAGACAGGCAAGTGGCCCGTTATGGCTTGCTCGATCGTTTCGAGCAGTTGATCCAATCGGAACGGCTTGTACAGCACCGCCTTGAGGCCCGCCTGGCGTGCTTTAACGATCGTATGCCCCGGATCGTAGCCGAAAGCGGTCATGAGAATAAGTGGCGGATTCTCGACCCGCTCTTTAAGGTTTAGCAACAATTCGTAGCCCGTCATGTCCGGCAGATTGATATCGGCCAGCATGGCGTCGTAGTTCGCGGCGAGGTTCGAGCCGAGGGCCCCCTTATCGACGGCGCTAAGATTCCTTGCCATCGACATGGCTTCTTTGCCATCGTGGGCCGTTTCGACAACGCATCCATAAGGCTCAAGCAGATCATGGGCAGACGATCGGACGGTACCGTCGGCATCGACTACAAGAATGCGTCGCCCGGCGAGCAAAGGACGCTCTTCGGGGCGAACGTTTGCCGGGAGCGCCTCGACTGGCGAAAGGGATTGGCCCACTTGCTGGATCACCCGCTTAATATCGCGGGCGTTCTTGAGGATTCTTTGGAGTCGCTCGACAATTTCTGGCTCACGGTTGAGGCACCCCTCCATGGCATTCACCGCATCGTTCAGTATGTCGTCCACAGGAAGGGCGACCGCCGAGTGGATCGCTTCGACACTTGCCGCCGCGGTGGTTGCCTTTTCCGCAGCAAGCAGATCCATCGTGTTGAGTGCCGCAGCCACATCGCGGCAGAAAATTTCGAGGTACTGCCGATCGTTCTTGGTAAAGGCACGTCGTTCGGGGCTTTCCACGTTGAACGTCCCGATGATGCGATCGTGCCACTGAAGGGGAATCGTGAGCGAACTCCGCGCATTGGCCGCTCCTTCGAGATAAAGCGGGTCCTCGCTCGTGTCTTCGCAAAGATAGCTGGCCCCGGTCGCTGCGACAAAACCGGTGACACCGTTGCCGCTCGTCTCCGCACGCAGCGGTCGGCTCTCCGCTTCTTCTTTAATGCCTGAGGCGAGAAGCGGCCTTAATTCTCCCGTCGCTTCATCGAGCAAACGGATTTCAACCACATCGTAAAGCAAAACATCCTGCGTTCCTTGCAGGATGTTTTCTTTGAGTAAATCGATCCGCTCTTCCACGCCCATGTCTGCCACTTCTTCAGGCAAGAGATCAGAGAGCTCAATGCCTGCGCGGTGGATCGCGGCGAGTTTTTCTTGCTGGAGTTGTTGGTCGGTAACGTCGCGAAGCGTAACGACAAGATGCTCGGGTTTTTCTCCCTCAAAATTAAGAACGGGAGCGGCATGGAGTCGGTAGTAGCGATTTTCACCGTAGCATATCGTCGAGGCGGTCGGTTTGCCCGTCTGAAAGGCGACATCGAACGGCCTGAGTTCGGGGCCCAATATCTCAGGGCAATCGAGCACCTGGTAAAAGTTTTTTCCAATCACCTCTTTCTGGCCGACCCATTCTCGCAGCCGACCGTTGCCCCAGACGATTTGGTTGTCGGCATCGATCAGCACCACGCCATCGGGCATGGCGCTCAGAATCTGGACGTTGTGGATGAGTTGCGTCGCATCCGCCGCCGGAGCAAAATGGTCGGCATCGGCATAAATGCCATCGAATCCGCCTTTTGCGAGTCGAGCAATCGCCTTGGCCGGCGAACGCACCGGAACCACCTTCACATCGGGGCCAAGGCGCTCGGCAAGATCGGTGGCTATGGACCGATCCTCACACAAGCAAAGAACCCTGTGGAGGCCTGATCGGCTTGATTGGTCAAGGTCGGTTGTTACGCCTGTTTCAGACACCACGTAGAAACACTATTGGTCCAGATGCGGGGAAGTAAGGAAAGGAGGCAAAGCTCACTATGGGCTGGTCGGCTCATATACGTCGCCAATCTCCCTAGGGCTTCGGCAACTCAAGCCCTATGTGGTATGGTAACCGTCGCACTGTAGGGGACAACGGGTAAATCAAAAAAACTCGGGTGACTCTGTTCGGTGACATCTGTTCGCTGGATGCCACTCTTGTCGGCATCGTCTCGGGCGGAGCCTCTCGTTGAGTCCCAGTGGGTCGACAATGTCGAGAATCTCATCGGCGTGCCCGTGTGGTCCCCCTAAAAGCTACGAACGGAACCCCGTATAGCGGTTACCAGCCGACTTCAGCCCCAACAGCCCCTTTATTCGGCGAGCTTTACACTAGCCCCCGGCTCGGGGCGGGGCTTGAAATGGGGGTGTCTTTTCGCTTTGTCTTCCCCGTATCCCCCGAATACGCGGTGACAAATGCCCCCGCGTCGCCTAGAATCAGCCCTCCCGCCAAGATCGCCCCTCGGGGCTCCCGCCGCGATTTCTCTTTCGATTCTCCTTTTTTGCGACGCCCTCGTCCCCCTAACGGACGCGAGGCGACCCTGTATGAAGACTGCTGCCTCGGGCACCTACGCCCAAGAATCTCTCCGCAATGTGGCCATTATTGCCCACGTTGACCATGGCAAAACGACGCTGGTCGATCAGCTTTTGTACCAATCGGGCCGTTACCGCGATGAGGATCTCGACAAAATGGCCGGCGGCCAGCATGGCTTGGTCTTTGACTCGAATGATTTGGAGCGTGAGCGGGGCATCACGATTTTCAGCAAGAATTGTGCCATCGAATACGAGTCGCTTGCCGGTGAAAAATTACGGATCAACTTGATCGACACGCCGGGCCACGCGGACTTCGGCGGCGAAGTCGAGCGTGTTCTGATGATGGCAGACGGCGTGCTTCTGCTGATCGATGCCTACGAAGGGCCCATGCCACAGACGCGGTTCGTTTTACAAAAAGCGCTCGGACTTGGCCTGCACCCGATCATTGTTGTGAACAAAATCGACCGTCCCGACTCGCGGCCCGAAGACGTGGTGACCGAAGTCTTTGATCTGCTTGTGGACCTGGGGGCCGACGATGAGACGCTCGACTTCCCTACCGTCTATGCCTCCGCCAAGAATGGCTACGCCTCGCTATCGCCTACCGAAAAACCTGACGATATGCGAGCGCTGCTTGAAGTGATTATCGACCATGTCCCCTCGCCGCATGGCAAGCCGGACAAACCGATGCAAATGTTGGTCACCACAATCGATTTCTCGGAGTTTGTGGGGCGCGTGGCGATTGGCCGCGTTTTCAACGGCAGCCTCAAGGATCGCCAGCGCGTGGCGGTTGTCGATCAACGGGGCGAAGTCACCAACCAACAGGTGGGCCAACTCTTTACGTTTGAGGGGCTCGATCGCAAGGAAGCGAAAGAAGTTTGTTGTGGCGATCTTTGTGCTGTCGTGGGGCTCGATCCCATTAGCATCGGTGACACAATCGCCGCCCCCGATTTGCCAGCGGCCCTTCAGTCGCTGAAGGTGGATGAGCCGACGTTGCACATGACGTTCCGAGTGAACGACGGGCCTTTCTCGGGAAGGGTAGGGAAATACCTTACCAGCCGCCAGATCGGGGAACGGCTTCAACGGGAACTTCGCTCCGATGTTGCCTTGCGGGTCGAGACAGGTGAGACGATGGATCAGTTCCGCGTTTCTGGTCGGGGCATGATGCACCTGGGAATCTTGATTGAAAATCTTCGCCGCGAAGGCTTTGAGCTTTGCGTAGGCAAACCACAGGTCGTCGTCCGGGAGCGGGAGGGTGTGAAAGAAGAGCCCATCGAGCTGCTTGTAGTGGATGCGCCCGAAGAGCATCAAAGCTCCGTCATGGCGCTTGTCGGCGACCGGCGGGCTCAGCTCATCAAGCTTAGCCAAAAGGCGAATACCGCCGGTTTTGTTCACATGGAGTTCTCCATCCCCGCTAGGTCGTTGATTGGTCTGCGAAGCCGCCTTCTGACCGCCACGCAGGGGAATGCTGTCGTTCACCACTCGCTGCTCGACTACGAGCCGGTGCGTGGTGCGGTGCCCCACAGGCCCTACGGCGTGTTGATCGCAAGCGAGCCGGGCCGAGTGACGGCCTACTCGCTCGATGCCCTCTACGACCGAGGCGTCTTCTTCGTTCGACCGGGTGACGAAGTTTATGAAGGCCAGGTCGTAGGCGAAAACTGCAAGGCAGGCGATCTAGTGGTTAATGTTGTCCGTGGCAAAAAACAGACGAACGTCCGTGCCTCAGGCAAGGATGACAATAGCCAAGTGCGCCCCCCGCGTGAAATGTCGCTCGAAGCCAGCTTGGAATACATTGACGAAGACGAGCTTCTCGAAATCACGCCCGATGGCGTACGAATCCGCAAGGTTATGCTCCGCGAAGCGGACCGCCGCCGCGAAGCCCGCCGCCTCGCTGCCGCGATCGAATAGAACGTGGCAAGCCTCTCGGTGCCCGCTACCGGAGATTATTTGATTGCGGATTGGAGATGGCTGACTCAGCTAAGGATTGGCCGATAGATAACTTCGGCCAAAAGAAAAAGAGCAACGTACCGGACCGATCTTAGAGAGTGTCCCCCGAACTCAATGGCCCGTACAGCGGCCCCTTGTATCTTCCATGCGCCCCCGCTGCCTCAGTCGATCAGCCGAAGGGCGTCGAAGGTGTGGATCGTTGGGTGAGGCGTGGCGAGGGCGTTGTTGGTGGTGGCTTCGGCGGGTGGGTTGCCGGGGCGAAGGAGGAGCGCGGTTGCCATGCCGGCGGTGCGGGCCGCTTCAAGCTCGGCGACGATGTCGCTGAGGAAGAGAATCTCTCCCGAGGCGAGGCCCCAATCGGCGGCGATTGCCGTGTAGCTCGACGCTTCGCGCTTGGGGCCGGTGGTGGTGTCGTAGTTTCCAGAGAAGCACGCCGACAGATTGCCCGCTTCGCTATGTCCGAAGAAGAGGCGTTGGGCGTGAAGGCTGCCCGACGAATAGATTCGGACATCACGGCCCGCATCCTGCCAAGCTCGCAAGGCAGGGGCCACGTCTTCAAACACATGCGCCCGGAGTTCGCCCGACTCAAAGCCGGCTTGCCAGATGAGGCCCTGCAGTTGTTTGAGGCCGGTCGCTTTGATATCGCCGTCCATCAGCCGAAGGACTTCCTCCAGGATTGCTTGCTTCGGGTCAGAGCCTGCCGCGAAAGCAGCCAAACTCTCGGCACCAGCATCGCGGGCGATTTGCTCTTGGACGGGAGCCAGTGCCGCTTCGTCGCCGTGCTGATCGAGGTACGCTTTCAGTCCATGTCGAGCAAAGGGAAACATTACGTCGTAGACGTAGGCGATGGCGGACGTGGTCCCTTCGATATCGAGCAGAAGACCTCGGCCAGCAAACTCAAGGAGCGGCTTCACGGTGCGCCTCTTTTGCCTTGTGGCGATGGCGGCGAGGGTGGTGATGGAACTGCAACGGTTAGGGGCGGGGGGCTGACGCCCGCACCGCTCGCCTGATGCTCGTTCCCCATGCCGGGCAGGTAGTTGAGTCCCCAGCAGACGGGTGCGTGCGTGCCATGAATGCCATCGGTCAGGTAGTCGGGCGTCCAACCGGCGGGGTCTTTGAAGAGGCGAATGCAGCGGATCGTTTTATCGTCGCACAGGTGGAACCAGTGCCGGGCACCAGCGGGGACTTTGATCAGGTCGCCCGGGCCGACTTCGATGGCAAAGACGGGGACAATCCCCAAAGTATTGACCCAGAAGACGCCATGCCCCCGCACCGTAAAACGAATCTCGTCTTCGATGTGCGTATGCTCTTTGTCAAACTTGGCGGTCATCTCGGCCAGGCCGGGCGTGTCGGGCGTGACGTTAATCACGTCGGCCACGACATAGCCCCCTTCAGCTTTGAGGCGATCAATCTCCGGCTTGTAGGCTTCCAAAATCTCTTCGGGCGAAGCCTCTGGGCCGATACGGCCTTCGACCTCCCATCGTTCGTGCACAATGCCCAGGGGAGTGAGGAACTCGGCGACCTTGGCCGGGTCTTCGATTTTTTCGCCAGTGGCGGGAAGGGAGAGAATGGCCATGAGAGAGGCTGGAGGCTAGGGAGTGCGGATTGGAGATTTCGGAATGCGGAAGGACTCGTAAAGCGACTATTGATTCCCGGCTCTACGCTTATCGCGTCCTTCCGACAGTCGCTTTCCGTCCTTCGCATTCCAACAAGAACTCGAAGGCTTCAAGGCGGGCCCGGGCTTCGGCAAGGTCGGCCCCCCAAGTATAGAGGCCATGCTTATGGATTAGGAAGCCGTATCGGAGCGACTCGTCCCCGGCGGCGAGCCGCTTTCTTAGTTCCTGGGCCAGGGCGCCGATGTCTTGTGTGTTGGGGAAAATCGCCACTTCGATGCAGGTATCGTGGGTCGTGATGCCGGGAAACGCCTTGAGCATTTCGTAGCCGGCAAGCGAGACTCGGCCCGCGGCCCCACACAAGTCGGAGACGAGCGTTCCCCAGACAGAGTGGGTATGTAGGATGGCTCCCGCACCGGCGTGCCAAGGGCCGACCTTTTGAGCAAGCACCACATGCAGCATCGTCTCAGCCGATGATTTTGGGCGATTGGCTTCGACCGATACGCCTTCCTCATCGACCAACACAAAATCGTCCGTGGTGAGACGGTCTTTGTGCTTGCC
>JAJRUA010000144.1 GCA_024278035.1 Planctomycetota bacterium
TACCAAGCGGTGGAACCGGGCTCCAGCCAACTCACGGTCCCGCCTCTCGCCTCGGCCGTTTATTTTGGCTTGTTGTTCCTAGGGATTCGCTGGTGGCGTTCGGCAGAGTACATCCGTCGCCGCAGGATTGGCTTCATGTCGATTGCGATCGTTGCGTTACTGGCGTGGCTGTTGACGCTCGTTGCTTGGTACCCGCAACCGTTGGGCATGGTGCTCGCCGGCATGATCGCCGTCGCAACACAAGCGGCGAGCATTTGGCTTCCCCCCAGTGAACGAGCCACATTGGCCCGCGGTGTTAACGCCATAGGAGGTGCATGATGTCCACACATTTTCTTTTCTTTGTCGTTTTCTTATTGTTGCTTGTCTCCGTCCTCTTGATGAAAGTCGGGAAGGGGTGCGGGAAAACCAGCCCTGCTATTATTGTAGGTGTGATCCTATTTGTACTTTCCGTAGCTTTGATCGCTTTCTTTGATGAGGGACGCCATATTGCAATAATCCCGCAGACGGCTCATGAAGCGACCGACCGTGTGGAACAAGCCACCGGCAACCTTTCCGATACGCTGGGCAACCTGGAAAAGGAATTCGACGAATTCACAAAACCACAAATTGATCTTAGCGATGAAACAGAAGCGGTGCCCGTCACCAAATTAAAAACGAAGCCAAAGCTCAGTGAACCCCTTCCTGATTGGGTAACCGAACCGCCGAAGAGTAGGAAAAGTGTATGGTGGCGTGTTGTAGCGACGGAGCCTTGCTTTACTATCGAGTCGCTCTCCCAAACGCAACAAAAACTTTTCGAGAAGACCCTTTCTGAATACCTGGCCGAGCTATTGGATACGGAAATACCGGAGAGTTTTTATACTCGATTAGTGAGACAAAGCGACTTCCCCCATGGCATCTTCAAACAACATACAGAGAATCGTGAAACATCGGTTGGAGAGGCGTTCATCTCTCATTTGTTTTTCAGTATAAAACCATCCGATAACGAGTGGTTTTTGCAACAATGGGAAGCGTGGAAAACTAAAGAACATCGTGCCAACCATGGAATGCGTGTCGCTGGGGTCGGACTGCTCAGCGGGGCCGTGCTTTGTGGGCTTGCTCTGCTGTACGGCTTGCTACGAATGACCGAAAAGTGAGTTGGCGCTGCGACGGCGGTCGGTGATACTGGAACAGGGGGTGGCGAGCCGCGAGCGTCAGCGACCGGAGTTTTTGCAGCGGATGCCTTGTTGCGAGTGTTTCATCAACGACGGGTTCAAGAAACTCCGGTCGCTTACGCTCGCGGCTCGCCTGACTAATCGAATCTCATCATTCCTTCTTATGCCCGACCAACCTGCTACTCCCGATTCGCTGCTTGTTGCCGCTATTCGGCATGGCAAACCGGACGCTTGGCGGCGGTTGATTGATGCGTACGAAGGACGTCTGCTGGCGTTTGTACGGAGTCGGTTGGGCACGGGGCGAAGCTCGGCGAGCGAAGACGTGGTGCAAGAGACATTCATCGGTTTCCTCACGAGCTTGCCCAACTACGACGCCCAGCGGCCGCTGGAAGGGTGGCTCTTCGCCATCGCCGCCCACAAGCTAACCGACCATTTGCGATACGAAGGGCGGCGGCCGGCGGTGACGCTCTCAAGTACTCGTGGATCGAGCGGCGGCGCGTGGGACTTGCCCGGCTCGGCACGCAGGGCGAGCACGATTGCCCGCAGTGGCGAACGGCGGCAGCTTGAAGAACAGGCTCTGGGCGACGCTTTGGAAGAACAAATTGCCGTTTGGCGTAAGCGTGAAGATTGGCCCAAAATCAAAGCGATGGAATTGCTCTTCGTCCGCGGCCTCGGCAACAAGGAGGCGGCCACGATCACGGGCCTCACGGAACAACAGGTCGCCAATTTTAAGTACGATTTTTTAGCCAATCTCAAGAAGCGACTCCGCAAGCTGGGGTTGAGCGAAGAAGTGTTTCCCGAGTTAGCCGTTAGCATTTAGCGATCCGCTTTTGGCGGTCAACTAACGGGCCCTAACCTTAACCAACAACGTATGTTCTCCGACGCCCTGCTCCACGCCTATCTCGACGAAGTCGCACCAGCCGAACAAATGGTAGCGATCGAAGTGGCCTTGCGTACCGATGGGGCTTTGCAAAAACGGCTGGCGGCGCTTGTAGCCGGACGGGATGCGGGGCTGCATTCGTTGGGCGAAGTCTGGCGACGGCGGCGGCTCACTTGCCCGACGCGCGAACAGCTTGGTAGCCACCTCTTGGGCGTTCTTCCCGAGGGACTAGCCGACTACGTTCGCTTTCATTTGGAACAAGCCGAGTGCCGATGGTGTGCAGCCAATCTGGAAGACTTGCAAAAGCAGCACGATGCAACATCCCGTGCCGAGGAGAGGGACGATCGCCGACAACGTTATTTTCAGTCGAGCGTCGGACGACTTAGTTGATCGCCTTGGCGCGCGAAGCGACCGCTTCGGTTGGCCTTGCCGCAATAAGCAGCTTGGTTAATTTCTCGGGTGACATAAAACCGGCAACCCCGCCCAGTACTTTGCCTTCGGGTGACAGAAGTACGGTCGTAGGAAACGCTCGAACGTGGAGTGCTTCGACTTCGCGCGAGTTGCGTTGGGAGTCGAGCTTCAACGGCACAAAGCTTGCCATGACTCGCCGGGCGATACCCGCATCGTTCCAACTCTGCCGTTCCATTTTTCGGCAGTAGCCACAGTGGTTGGAGGTGACAAACGCCACAATCGGTCGCTGAGAGTTATGAGCGAGAGCGAGAGCTTGACTCGGATTCTCAACCCAGCGGATCGAGGCCGATTTACTTCCGGGCGAAGATTGTCCCCAAACGGGTGCAGCCATTGCTAGCAGGAGCAGCACAGAAGCCAGACAGTGCGATGTTGAGATGAGGTAACAGTAAAGCACGGAGGTTCCTGCGATCAGGTGAGAGTTAAGCTCAGAGACCTGCCGAAGAGGCCTGTCTTTACTTGATCGACCAGAATGGGAGTGGCTCTACGTAATCCTTCTTACATTGCCCGTTTGAGAAGAAAAAGGCATGAAAAAGCGGGCTCTGACTGCTGCCGGAGCCCGCTCGAAGGTCTTTTGGTTAGCTGCCTGCGGGCCGCTACGGAGCAGCCGACAGTTCTTGGTCGTAAAGATAGCTTTCCACGTCGGGGCGACATTCCTTGCTATCGAGAATCGTCATGCCAATGAATAGCACCAAAAAGGCAGCAGCACTAATCAGGAGGATGCTGTTGAACAGCTTGTCGTACTGTAGCTGCATGAAAATCACGGCGACCAACAAAGCTTTCACTGTGGCAATGCCTAGCGTTACGGGCATATCGAATTCGCCCAGATCCAGCGTAGCTAGAGCGCACGTAAGGACTGTCAGCGCAACCAAGGCGACGAATGTCGAGATCAAGGTCGCTGGACTAGAGATGTGGTGGGTGTGTTGAGACATTTTATAATAAAGTAGGCCGTGGGCGGTAGGCAGTCGAACGCTGGCTGCTCTTCTAATGAATCAGGTAAAGTAGTGGGAAGAGATAAATCCAAACTAAGTCGACCAAGTGCCAGTAGAGAGCGACGTATTCGACCGGCCCATAATAGTCGGCATTAAAATGCCCGGCGGCAGCTCGGGCGATAATCCAAGTGATGACGATCATACCACCGATAATATGAATCGCGTGGACGCCGGTCATGATAAAGTAGATGCTAAAGAAGTTGGCCTCAGAGAATCTTGGTTTGCCAGGGACAAAACCATCCGCGGCCAGTTCAATGGCCGGCTTCTCGGCATGCGCGTCGGCACTATCTTTAGCGTGGTCAGCGGGATCTTGTCCTGGTTTGCCGTGGGCGGGAGGCGATTCATGCTCAGCAGCTTCCCCATGGGAAGCCGTTTCTTGCGCGGCAAGCTCAGCGGCGGTGGGCATGATGCATTTGGCCAGGACGATGCCCAACCCAAACGCGGCGATCGAAACACCGATCGAACCGAGAACCCACCCTTTCACTACTTTGCCGCCGGAAGCTCGCTTGGCTCCCCAAGCAATCACCAGTGCTCCCACGATGAGCGAACCGATCATAACGCCCGGCATAAAATCGTGCCAACCACCATGTGCCACACCATGGGCGGTGGGGTCGTGTGTGTACCAACCGGCGACGTTGATACCCTCGTCCCATTTGTGAGTGTATTCAATCGCTTTGACGCCCATGAAGATCGCTGCGCAAGCAAGTGTAAAGACGTGGGTCGAGAGAATCGTCGTACGGTCGCCTCGCATTGCCGCGCGTACACCCCAAGCGATCGCAAGACTGCTTGCCAGCAGAACGATGGTGTTGATGGCGCCGAGCGTCGTGTTGAGGTAGTGGTGCGCGTCAACAAAAACTTGCGGATTGTTGTAACGGTAAACGGCATAGGCCGTGAACAAGCCGGAGAAAAAGAGCACTTCCTGCACAAGGAAAAGCCAGATGCCGAGCTTGCCGGCTTCAAACTGCTGTTCCATGTCCTCGAAATGATGGGCGAGGAACTCAGGGTGATCGTCGTGTCCGTGCGATCCGCTGTGCGGATTGGTGTGCGACGGTTCGAGCGTGGCGGCGTCGGCCATGGCTTACTTAGCTTGTACGGTTATTGAGGGGAACCACAGGGTTGCTGCGGAGGTATTTCAGTTGAGAACGCGTTAAGGGGTAGCGGACTCGGGTAGCGGGCTCGGCGGGTTATCCGCTGAGGGACGGATCGGGCAACACTTCGACATAACCCCCTTGGTCTGGGTCGAAGACAAAGTTGTCGTAACCATAAGGTTCGCCCACCTTGGGGATTACTTCAAAGTTGTGGTGCGTCGGCGGTGAGCAGCATTTCCATTCAAGCGAAGCGGCACCCCACGGATTGTCCGGGGCCCTCTTCCCTCTGAAGAGTGAAATCATCAGCACGAGGCCAGCGATCAAGAGGCCCAGGCCCATGACAAAATAGCCGCTGGTCGATAATTGGTGAAGGAACTGAAACTCTGGTTTGTAGCCCGCGTAGCGACGGGGCATGCCTTGCGTACCGAGAATAAATTGGGGGAGGAAGGTCAGGTTGAACCCGCCGAAGACCAAGAGGGCTCCGATGCGACCCCACGTTTCGTTGTACATTCGCCCGAACATCTTGGGCCACCAATGAAAGAGCCCTGCGAGGAAGGCGACCATTGTGCCCCCCATCATCACGTAGTGAAAGTGCGAAACGACAAAGTAAGTATCGTGTAAATGAATGTCCGTTTGCAGAGTTCCCAAAGGCAAACCGGTAAGGCCACCGATTGTAAAGAGGAACATAAACGATAACGCATAGCACATGGAGGTCGTGAAGACGATCGAAGATTTGTACAAGGTTGCCAACCAGTTAAAAATCTTAATGCCGGAGGGAATCGACACGGCAAACGTCAAAGCGCTAAAAATAATGGCTGCCAACGAGCTTTGGGTGCTGGTGAACATGTGGTGCCCCCACACCAAGAAACCCAAGAGAGCAATCGCCACGGAGCTGTAAGCAATAAAGATGTAACCAAAAATCGGCTTGCGGCAATAGACGGGGAGCACTTCACTGATCACGGCCATCGCAGGCAGGATCATGATGTAAACGGCCGGGTGTGAATAGAACCAAAAGAAGTGCTGAAACAAAACCGGGTCGCCGCCACGAGCCGGATCGAAGATGCCAATCCCGAATAGCCGTTCGCACATAAGCAGCACAAGCGTAATCGCCAGGACGGGGGTCGCCAGCACCTGGATGATCGCCGTGGCATAGATGCCCCATAGGAACAGGGGCATCTTGAACCAAGTCATTCCTTTTGGACGCATCGTGTTCACGGTGACAATGAAATTGATCCCCGTGAAGATCGAGCTGAAGCCAAGGATAAAGGCACCCATCGTCGAGACGACAACCGCCGTCTGGGTGGTCGTACTGTAGGGCGTATAGAAGGTCCACCCGGTATCAAGCCCCGTTGTCAGCAAGGCGGTTAAAAAGAAACAAGCCCCGGCGATCCACAAGTGAAAACTCGTTAAGTTGAGCCGGGGGAACGCCACGTCCTTTGCTCCCAACATCATCGGCAAAAAGAAATTGCCCAAGGCTGCCGGAATGCTCGGAATCACAAACAGAAAGACCATAAGAGCGCCATGCAACGTGAACGCTTGGTTGTAAGCGTCCTGAGCCGCGGCTTCGGTTGAACCGAGCAAGTTCGGTGTGCCGTCCCACAGTTCGACCCGAATAACCCCCGCCATAAGGCCTCCTGCGAAGAACGCGATCATAACGGCGACCAAGTACATCACGCCGATCCGCTTATGGTCGAGCGTGAAAGCCCACGACATAACGGCTTGCCAGAACGTCGTTCCGGGCGGGTTGGTCAAATAGCTCGGGCCCTGGGGAATCTGAACCTTACGGCTAGGGTCCGCAGAGATTGCTTCGAGCAGGGCGTTGTCTTTCGGTGGGGAAATCATGGCAAAAAGCCGTCGGCTCTATTAAAAAATTCGCGTTATAAATATCGAAACAACAAAGGAACTTGGTGAGAACCGGGGCGTCCTCGACCCCGGAAGCCCTCGAATTACCCTTCGTCTTTATCAGCGGTTTCCGTCTTCGTATCCTCTGTTTCCTCTGCTTCGCCTTCAGTCTCTTCCTCTTCCTTCTGAGCTTCTTGGCCCGGCACGCCACCCACCTCTTCCCAAGTGGCAGGCACTTCCTTGTCATTGAGACTCTTGAGGAACCAAATGAGGGCAGCAATCTCGTTCTCTTTCAGTTGCCCTTGGTAACTTGGCATGACGCCCTTAAAACCATCGCGGATTTTCGCCATCGGGTTGAGGACCGACTCTCGAACGTAGTTTTCGTCCACCGTGACGACACCAGTAGAGGTCCCCTGCTCAGTGCCGAAGGTTCCCATGAACGAGGGCCCCGTGCCGGCAGCTCCGTCGAGCGAATGGCACTGCGAGCAACCCCGCTTTTTGTAGATTTGCTCCCCCCGAGCGACAGGTGATTCGCCTTCGTCCCAAACCATCGCCTTCTCAAGCCAAGGCTTGAATTTGCCCGATTCATGGACAATCACTTTTGTCCGCATGGAGGAGTGGGCTTGGCCACAGTACTCAGCACAGAAGAGGTCAAAGCCCCCTTCGTCGGCCATGTTCACTCCATCGCCATCGTCGGGCCTTGCCACCTGGTTGGCCTGGAACCAAACGCTACTGTACCGACCCGGCACGCAATCCATCTTCACCCGAAACGCCGGAATAAAGAGGCTGTGCAGCACGTCTTCTGAAGACATGATGAGTTTCACCGGCTGGTCAATCGGAACATGAAGATCGGAATCGATGTAACCGTTCGGATAGACGAACGACCAATTCCATTTTTTAGCGATGACCTGAATTTCATAGGCATTGCCGGGGGGAGTCCGCATGTCGAGATAACCGATGGCCCCTGTTACAAAAATCCACATAACGAGGATGATGGGGATGATCGACCACGTTACTTCCAGCGTATTGCTATGGCTCGGCGAGTACTCAGCCGTGTACCCGGGGCGAGCGTAGTACCGCGCCATGAACACGATCATGAGGCCAACGATCAGCACAAAGAAGAAGATGCTGATCCATAGGATGGCGTAAAACAGCCAATCGCTAGAAGCGGCACCGGTCGAAGCGGTGTCGCGAAACCAAAGGCTAGCAGCAAGCGGTGGCTGCATCGTTGCGAATCGTTCAAATTGTGGAAGGTCGATCATACTTCTGGCCCAACGTCGGTTAGGGCGATTCTTTAGCGGTGAGCTGGGCAGTGAATTGGGCCGTGAGGCGCGACTTACGTTGCCGACTCTTCCGGGGTGGTGGGGTTGTTATTTTCTTGTGAATTATCTGGAGAGGCGGAGCATCGCCTCCAGTACGGCACCAAGCCGAGCGCGAGTGCCACGATCGTAACCGCTGCTCCGGTGCTCATAATGCGTTTGGCAACCGGACCGTAGCGGCCCTTCGTTTCGTCGTAATGGAAACAGAACAAAATTAACTGATCGAGCGGCGATCCGATCTTTCCTTCGCCCGCTTCAACGAGTGATAAACGGACCGTTTGTGGATCGTAGACCACGCCGTACAAATAGCGAGAAATCACCCCGGACGGGGTGATTACCATCGCGGCAGCCGTGTGGGAAAACTCGCCCGTTTCGGGGACAAACTTGTAACGAAAACCGACCGCCTCGGTGAGGGCATGAATGTTTTTTTGTGAACCCGTGAGGAATCGCCACCCGGGGGCCGCACCTTTGCGTGCGTAGTCGGAGAGATAACGTTGTTCGGTCTGTTTAGCACGAATGGTCGATTCCCGTGGGTCGATGCTGACACTCACCACGTCGAACTCTTTGCCGGTCGTCCATTTCAGTTCTCGTAGACAGCGTACGAGCCCATCCAGTTGCACTCGGCAAAGCATCGGGCAGTCGGAATAGTTGAGCGATAGCAGGACGGGCCTTTCGCCCGCGAAGACATCAGAGAGGGCAAGCACTTCGCCATTCTCATCACGAAATTTTAGGCCGAGCGGCACCTGATCGCCCGATTTATCGTCGATGCCCACCCCCTGCATCTCCGGTGGCAATTTTTCAAGAAGTTGTGCCTCCGCGCGCACGCCCATCGCAATTAGCAGGCCGGCGATGATTAAGGCGGAGCGGAACATGCTGAACTTTGTTGTTGCTTACGGTTGAGATTGGAGCTCGTTCAGGACGAGTTTCTTGGCCAAGTTGATCGGGATTTGGTACGGCTTGCCTTCCGAAGCGGGAGGGGCATAACTTGCAAGAATGCCCTGCTGGGCGAGGATCGTATCTTTCGCTGCCGTGTTGGTCACGTCGATTACGCGAGATTGCTCAAGGGAACGCTCGATTTCATGGGTGAGGGCGGTTGCGAAAAACATTGCACCAAGAACAAGGGCAACCGACACGAGGGCCCATAAGCCCAAGGCGACCGAATTGACCCCCATCGGCTCAATCCCCTCCTCGGGGGTCGATTGCTGCGGGGCATGGGTGGTAGTTGAATCGCTCATCTTTTTTCTAATCTCATTCCGCCTCTTAAAAGGCCTAGGCGGTTTGCTTTTTAGTGGTTGTGATAACTTAGTGAAATCGGCAGACGCGGATCTTGCACAGGCAAAAGGTTTTTGCCAGCCGCTCCTCGTAGCCACGCACCGATAAAGATGCCGACCATACCGGCTGTGGCAAGAATCTCTAGCCAAGGAAGTGGCAACGCTTGTTCGCCACGCACCTGGGGCTGAATCATATAAAACAAATCGACCCAGTGCATCACGAGCATCCAGACGGCCCAGAAGCTGAGCAATTTCTTGTTGCGCCGAACAGCGGCGGCCATCGTTCCGAGGAACGGAATGAACAGGTGCCCAAAGAGCAGTAGTAGGCTCCAGTAAAACCAGGGCCCTTGCTGACGCACATCAAACCAAAGCGTTTCTTCGGGGATCGCCGCGTACCAAATCAACATGTATTGGCTGAACGCGATGTAGCCCCAGAAAAAAGTGAACGAGAAGAGCAGCTTGCCCAGGTCATGGTACTGCTCCGTCGTGATCGATTGTGTCAACACACCTCGCGATTGCAAGTAACTAGAAAGGACGATTAGCAATGCCACAAAGCTGACAAACGAGCCGACCCAAAAGTAAACGCCGAACATCGTGCTAAACCAGTGAGGTTCGAGCCCCATCAGCCAGTCGAAGGCTGCGAAGTTTAGCGTCATGGCAAATATCGGCATCATCGGGCCGCTGAGCCATTGCATTCGCTTTGCCCGGGCCAGTGGCTTGTCGGTATCTTGGCGAACCGAGCAACGAAGCATTGTTTGCGCCATGAAAATCCAAATCGCGAAGTAGGCGACCGTACGAATCGTAAACCAGCGAGGCTCAATATAATTGGCCTTCACCGCCAGAATCGGGTCGCCCAAGACCATCTCACGATCGACCCAAGGATAGAGATCGTCGTGGCCCGTTAGGATCAGAGCAAGGATCGGCAAGAACATCACAAAGCAAGTGACGAGGGTCCCTGACGTGATCTCTGCTAATCGGCGGACGGGCGTTCCCCATCGGCCACCGGTCAGATGGTGCGCCAGCACAAAGAACAAGCCACCCAAGGCGAGCGACGTGCAGTAGAGCGTTCCCAACAGGTAGGCATGCCAAAAGCGGCTTAGCTCGCCGGAGCTATAGCCCACGGCAGCGGCAAGTCCGACTAGCAGCAACCCGCCAGCCATCGGCAAAATTGCCGCGCCGGAGAGCCCGCTAGAGGCTTTGCGAATTTCGGTGATCTCAGCGTTTACGAGGCTGGCCATCTTGATTGGTAGTAAAGATTCTAAACAGTTTAGTTGCTTAATTCGTTCCGCTTGTCGGCGGGCAAGTCAGCGGCGGTTGCCGTTCGCGTGCGCTGCAATGCCTGGACATAAAGGACGATCGCCCAGCGATCTTCCACCGCGATCAACTCTTTGTAGCCCGGCATTTTCCGAACGCCGTTGCTAATGGTGTTGAACAGTTGGCCGACCGGTTGCTCCGTCACAGCCTCGGCATGGAGGCTTGTTGGCATGAGCCAAGTCCCTTGCTCCAGGGCGAGGGCCCGTTGGGTCACAAGGCCATCACCATCCCCGCCCAAGCCATGGCACGCAGCACAGTGAATGTTGTAACGTTGTTCGCCCCGGTCCATGAACGCCGCCGTGACAGGGAGCGGAATCTGCGTGGCCCAATCGGGCTTGGCTTCCGTCTCAGCAGCAGGAGGCTCATCGCCGGCCTCTTCATCCCCTTCGGCAACGAACTTTGCTTTCACCCGGTTCGGAGTGCTTGCTGTGTCCCCGTGAGCGTCGTCACTACGAGAGTTGAGTCCGAAGTAAAGTTGGAGGTCTTCCCGTAAACCACCACGGGCGACCGTGCCAGAAACCGTCTTTCGCATCGACTGTCCGTTGCCAAAGAGCGGGGTGGTCGTTTGTGGCTTGAGTTTGGCTTGTGCCTCCATGTCCTGGAACCACGAGATGCGTGGCGTGCTTGTCGGGTGGGAGGAGGAGGCCCAAATCCAGAGGGGAATCAACAGGGCGAAAGACGCTGCACAGCCGCCCATAAGCGGAAGCAAGCCGGGCACCGCAAGCCCCTCGGTCTCTCCATCAATCGCCTCGACAGCGCTTGCTCCGAGCGAAGTCAGATAAGCCTCGGTCTCTGTATCGGAATACTTAGGATCATCCGACTCGACGAACAGGAAGAAACCGTCGCTCGTTACCCTTCGGAACCGTTCGTTACGGAACAAAGGGTTGGAGAGCTTCGGCAATTGATTGAGCAAGATCACCCCGAAGAACGCGGTGAGCGACGCAGCGAGAATAATCATCTCAAACGTCACCGGCATGAAAGCGGGGATGCTGAGCGAGGGTTTGGCACTGATCGTGTAATCGTACCCGCTAAGCCACGTGCCCCATTCGGTGCCATTCGTGTAGCACTGCATGGCGAGACCCAGCGCACCACCGGTAAGCCCCATGGCAAGAACGAGCCAGGGGAGTATGGTTTTCTTCGACTTCAGAGCATCGTCGATCCCATGCATAGCAAAGGGCGAAAACGCTTCGACACGCTGGTAGCCTTCGTCGGTTGCCTTTTGCGCGGCCTCGACCAATTCGATTGGTCCCGCGAACTCGGCAAGCAGGCCAAGACGCTTCGGCTCAAGCGGCGTGTTGGGAGTGGTGTCAGACATGGATAACGGTAAGCGGTTAAACGGTTGAGTCGTTTTTCGGTTTCAAGTAGCCAGTTTCTTAGTGATCCGCTGATTTTTGGGCATGGCCATCTTCGTAGGCCATCACTTGCTTCACTTCGGCCATCGCCACGATCGGCAAGAAGCGGCAGAACAAGAGGAACAGCGTGAAGAAGAGCCCGAAGCTGCCGATGAGCATTCCCAGGTCGATCCAAGTCGGCACAAAACTCTGCCAGCTTCCTGGAAGAAAGGCCCGCTCGAGGGACAGGATAATAACGAATCGCTCGAACCACATGCCGATGTTGACGAAGATCGAAATAATGAAAATGAGTATCGGAGAGCTGCGAATCGCTTTGAACCAGAACAACTGGGGCGAGATCACATTGCAAGTGAACATGGTCCAGTAGGCCCACCACGTTGGCCCGAACGCCCGGTTCATAAAGCAGAACTTTTCGTAAGGATTGCCACCGTACCAAGCGATGAAGAACTCCGTGATGTAGGCAAAGCCAACCATCGAGCCGGTAGCGATGATGATTTTGCACATACAGTCGATGTGGCGCATCGTCACAATGTCTTTCAGGCCAAACCACTGTCGGGCGGGTATCATCAGCGTTAGCACCATGCCAAAGCCGCTAAAAACGGCCCCTGCGACAAAGTACGGCGGGAAAATCGTCGTGTGCCAACCCGGGAGCTGACTTACCGCGAAGTCGAAACTAACGATCGTATGAACCGACAACACGAGCGGCGTCGCCAAAGCGGCCAATAGCGTGTAGGACTTTTCGTAAACGTGCCACTGCGTTGCTGAGCCGGTCCAACCGAGGGAGGCCACGCCATAAGCAAAACGGCGGATCGGATGCACCGCCCGATCGCGAAGCGTCGCCAGGTCGGGGATCATCCCCATGTACCAAAAAAGTACCGAAACGGTCGCATAGGTACCCACCGCAAACACGTCCCACAGCAGTGGGCTGCGGAACTGGGGCCACATGAAGAGACGTGTGTCTGGGTAGGGAAACAACCAATAGGCAAACCAAACGCGTCCAACATGAATTCCTGGGAACGTGCCGGCACAGACGACCGCAAAAATGGTCATCGCTTCGGCAAAACGGTTGATTCCTGTCCGCCAGTGTTGGCGGAAGAGGAACAGTACGGCAGAAATGAGCGTTCCGGCATGGCCGATGCCGACCCAAAAGACGAAGTTGACGATCGGGAAACCCCAGGCAACCGAGTTTTGGTTACCCCAGACCCCCACACCCGTGAAAATCAGGTAGGCGATCATCGCTCCAAACGCACCTGCCACCGAAGATGCGACAGCAAACGCAATGAACCACGCCAGCGGCGGGCGCGGGTTCTCCGTGATTCGACAAATCGTGTCCGTTACCGATTGGTAGTCGTTGTCCCCTTCAACCCAGGGGGGATCGACCCATGGCTCAGGGACAGCACCGAGCGTTCCGGCGGAGAGATTGGCAGCAGTCATACGAAAGAGTTATTAGTTGGGAGGCGCTAAGCGCTAGTTGGTTTGAAATCGTTAGCCAATTTGAAGGATCGGTAGCAAGGGCGATGGCTTCTTGGCGTGCTTTTCAGTGTCCGTATCAGCGTCGGTGTGATCGTCGTGCGAACCGTGCCCTGCGGCCGGTTCGGGCGGTGCCAGGCGGGGGTGCGGGTTTCGCACCTTGGCGAGGAACTTGGTGCGAGGCTTGGTCATGAGCTCGGTGAGAATGCCGTACGAGCGATCGTGATCGTGAGCCTTGGTAACGCGACTCTCCGAATCATTGAGGTCACCAAACTCGATTGCCCGACTGGGGCATACTTGTTGGCACGCGCTCTGGATGTCGCCATCGCGAATGGCTCGGGCCTCGTTTTTCGCAGCAATTCGGCCAACCGAGATGCGTTGCGTACAGTAAGTACACTTTTCCATCACGCCACGACTGCGGACCGTGACTTCGGGATTGATAACAAGCTTCATCAACTCGTTGTCCGCTTCGTAAAGCTTCTTCGTGTAACGGAAGTAATTGAAGCGACGCACTTTGTAGGGGCAGTTGTTCGCACAGTACCGCGTGCCGATGCAACGGTTGTAGACCATATCGTTAAGGCCTTCGTCGCTGTGGGTCGTGGCAGCGACAGGACAAACCTCTTCGCACGGGGCCGTCTCGCATTGCTGACAGCCGATGGGTTGATGGGCCACTTCAGGGTTGATGAAGTTATCCATGTCGGCCGGATCTTCGCGGTTGGCCGTCCCCTTAAAGTAGCGATCGATGCGAATCCAGTGCATCTCACGCCCACGAGCAACTTGGTCTTTGCCGACAACAGGCACGTTGTTCTCTGCTTGGCAGGCGACCATACAGGCGTTGCAGCCAATACATTTTGAGAGGTCAATCGACATGCCCCAGGCATGGCCTTCGTAACTCGGCAAGGTCCAAAGAGGCTTGGTCGGACGCACGCCCCCTTCCGTTTGACCATCATGCACCATCACCTCATGGCTCATGTGCGGTGCGAAGTCCGGGTGTTTGTCGTAGTGCTCCTTGGACGCTTCGCGAATAAGCTGGCCGGTGCGCTGGCCAATCGCTTCGAGACCCTGTTGGTCGATGGCATGGTGGTCTTGCGTAGTGGCAAGCAAGTACGCTTCGCCCGTGCTCTTGATCGAAACGCCTGTGGCAAAGTCATCGCTCCCCGCCTTGCGTAGCGGGTAGGCGTTGACACCCACCGGGTCGGCAGGAGCCGGCACCCAAAAGCCGAGGATGCCGTTTATATAAGGGGCATCTACCGTTTTGCCATTCTCTAGGATGTTGCCGCCAACACGGCCAGCAGCGGTCCGGCCATAGCCGAGCGCCAGGCCAATGGACCCGATCGCTTGTCCCGGCATGACATAGACGGGGACCTTCAGGATGGTTTCGCCGACGGTTAGTTCGGCCATCACACCTTGCTCAAGGCCCAGCTCGTTGGCTGTCGTAGGGTTGACCAGGGCAGCGTTGTCCCAGGTGAGTTTCGTAAGAAAATCGGGTGTCTCTTGGAGCCAGCCACTATTGGCAAACCGGCCATCGTAGACCGAACTGCTTGGCGTGAAGACAATTTCCAAGGAGTCTTCGACTTGAGGGGCTTCAAACCCGCCACCCGCAGGCGAAACACCCTTCGACTCAAAAGCCGCTCCAGCAGCCACCGCGCCCTCATTGCCCACTTCTTCACTCCGTGGGTAGCCCCAATGGAGCAGGCGGTCCCACGATTCGTCTTCCAAGTCATCCAGCCGTTCGGCAAGCGAGGTTGCCACGAGTTGCTTGGCGTTGGGAGTTTGGTCACCGGCCAGTAGAGCCAAAATCTCCAGCTTCGACCGACCACCGACCAGCGGCTCGATCATCGGCTGCGTCACGCCCGGCGTGCCATCCCAACCAATCACATCGCCCCATTGCTCCAGCGGATGCGTCTCAGGGAGACTCCAGTGGCAAAGCCGCGAAGTTTCGTCGTCGTAGACACCAAGGCGAATCGAGTTGGGAACAGCAGCCAGCGCCTCGGCAAACGCCACGTCGCCCGGGGCATCGTAGGCAGGGTTGCCATCAAGGATTAGCAACGTATCGACAGAGCCAATCGTAGCCGTTAGCTCCGCAAGCGAACCAACTTCGA
>JAJRUA010000145.1 GCA_024278035.1 Planctomycetota bacterium
GAAACCCTTGTCCTTTGCCCGTTTTTTGCACGTTCCACCGCTCGAAACAGCCTTCGATTTTCAGCACGCGGTAGACGGTTGCCGGGCTCACTGCGACGACATCTTGATCCATCATCAGGTACGTCAGGCGACGGTATCCTGCGGTACCCCACCACTTTCGGACAAAGTCGGAAACGGAAACGAAAAAAATACGAAGAAAGTGCTTGACTTCACGAAAGGTCATTTATACAGTGGAGGGGGTGGCTTGGATGTTTCTGTGTGAATTTCTGCGGTGAGCAGGGAGGACCGTTGGTAGATCAGGCCATTAGTCATGTGGTCTTGTCTAAAATGACCTCACGAAAGGTCACTTATTTCCCCCCTAACTTACACGGGTTTCTTCCCATCGCACGGGGTTTCCCTTTCCGCACGGGCCGAGATGAAAAAATCGATTCCTGACAAAAAGTCGGAGGCGGTGGTTACGCCTTTCAAGCAAGTTCGGCTGATCGATATCGCCGCGGCGGCAGGAGTTTCGCGGACAGTCGCTGGGCGGGTGATCAACGGAGGCAACGGCAATTCCCGCGTTGGTGAAGAGACAGCTCGACGCATTCGGAAAATTGCCAAGCAAATGCAGTACCGCCCTAATCCGGCCGCCAGGCAGTTGCGGGGTAAGCGGACGCAAACCTTTGGGGTGTTGGTTGCGTCGGCTGGCGATCCGCTTCGTTCCTTCCTTGTGCAGCACCTTGATATGGAGGCCGCCAAGATCGGTTGCCACACGATCATTGGCAACACGATTGGTTGGGAGGGCCCAAATCACTTTGGTTACTACATTGAAGAGTTTGCGCGACGAGGAGTGGATGGCGTGCTGTGTGCGGTGCATGATTGGCACGTCGGCGATCGGGCTGCTTTGCTTGAGGCACATCCGAACACGGTTTTCTATGAAGACCCGGGAATTGAAGGTGCCCGCTTTATTGAAGTTGATCGAAGCGAAGCGGCACGTCTTGCGGTGAAGCACCTTGCGGAGCGTGGCTGCCAGCGCATTGGCCTTGCTTTGGCGGGAATTACCAAGTCTTCCTCGCTAGCTCGCAAGGAGGGCTACGCCGAAGAGCTGGATAATCAAGGTTTGCCACTTGATGAATCTTTGGTTTTTAACAGCGAGCCCTTTGGATCACTCCATGCCGTCCACAATGAGAAGAAGCTCACTTGGGAGTACCCAGTAAACATTGTCGATCGCAGCATTGATGCGTTGATTGATGATGCCAAGGCGGATGCGATCATTGCCCACGATGATTTTTGGGCCGCTGCTTTGATCAAGCGGCTTCGAGCAAGAGGTCTTTCGGTTCCGGGAGATATCGCTGTTGTTGGGTACTTGAACCATTACCTGGCAGACTGGACCGATCCTCCTCTTACGACCATTGATCTACAGCATGAATTGGCGGCAAAAGAAATGGTCAAGATGGTAGAGCAATTGGTTCGCGGCGAATCGCCTTCGCAAGAAATTGGTCCCCTCAAGGGGCGAGGTGAAAAGGGAAAGGGGAAAACTATGATTTCGCCAAGGCTCATCGTCCGTGAATCAGCTTGATATTGTTTTGAAAAAAACGATTTGGAAAAAAGTAAAAGAACGTTAGAGGCGTCAACTCATCCGTTTAGCACAAAGGAGGTACTCACCATGAATAGGTTTAGGCTACTTCAATTTAGTACGGCGATGTTTTTTCTGGGACCGATTATTGCCTTGGCAAACCCTGTCGCAGGCACCACCTACACTTACGACCTGAGCGAAGCGGATCCCGGCACGGGGATTTTCACGGAAGCGATTGTCGATACGGAAGATTTTATCGCACCGGCGACGCCGCCGACGGTGGATCCATCGCTTTGGGCTGCCCTCCCCGGGCAGGGCATCTTAACCGATGGCGATCTCGGCTCGCTGCTTGGTTGGGATGACCCGAATCCTTCCGCAACTTTCCCTAATGGTACCTTTGCTGGCTTCAGGAGTGATGGCTTTGGCGGGGCTCCTCGTCCGAAGATCGATATTGATCTTGGCGGTACCTATGACTTGAATTCGATTACTTTGCATTACCTTGTTGAAGACGCTCAATTTATCTATGCACCGCAGCCAATCTCCGATGGTGAAGGGGGCTTTTTGTTCGATGCCTTTACCGTTTCTGGCAGCACGGATGGAGCCAATTTCTCCGAGCTAGGGAGTACGAATGGCTTCAATCCTATTTTCGGTCCGGGGGGGGATAGTGGATCGGGTGCTCTTGATATCCGCACGGCAACAATTGACCTTACAGGCAATACGGCCAGCTATTTGAGCCTTGATCTTCGGACGCCGTTTACGTTTCTCGTGTTGAGCGAGTACGTCGTTGACGGAACCCTGTCCTCGCCGTCAGCGACGCCGGGTGATTACAACGCAGACGGAACCGTCGATGCAGCGGACTACACCGTCTATCGCGACAACTTGGGGGGCGATTCCTCGGCCCTTAATGGCAATGGTTCAGGGGGAACGACGGTTGTGGCGGCAGACTACACCCTCTGGGCGAATAACTTCGGTAATACGGCCAGTAACAGTGTCGCGGTTCCGGAACCGGCATCGTTCATTTTGATGGGCTTTGGCCTTCTAGGTATCTTCTCTAGGCGACGCCCTGTTTGGCCCCAGGAATAACCGGAAGAGGCGATCGAAGCTTTGTTTCTTATCTCTGATTTTCACTCTAGGAGAAGTCTGATGAAAAAAATTGGTTGTTTCATAATCGCACTGGCTATGACAACGGCTATTCTAGCCGGGGGCTCGACTGCCCTTGCCGGTTTGGTCCCGATTTCCTCGTATTCGTACGATAGCTCCCCAGCCTGGGCGGCCCACTGGTCAACTCCGGCCAGCGAATTCACGAGTCCTTCCTTGCTGACCAACGGTGTTGGGAATATCGACGGAGAGTCGTTTGGTTTTGGAACTGAAACGGTTGGGTTTGTCTTGGCCGGTGGAGATGGAAGTCCCCAGCCGTTGATTGTCGTTGACCTTGGCGGCACCTTTGATGTGGATTCGGTAGATGTCTACTACCATGTCGATCAGGGGTCGGCCATTCTCAACCCTTCGTTGATTTCTGTGTTGGGAAGCACCGACGGGGTTACCTACACACCGCTCGGTTCGATCAGTTCGTTCCCTACGATTGATCCCGGCACACAAGAGAATCGACTTGCTTCAATCAGTGTGGGAGGAGCGTCGGTCGCCTACCTTCAGGTCGATGTGCGAAACGTTTTTGACTTCGTCTTTTTAACCGAGATAGAAGTTCAGGAATTCGCGGCCATCCCCGAACCGGCCGCCCTTGCCCTATTCGGATTCGCCGCTTTTGGCTTGTCCACGTTGCGTCGTCGATAGAGTTGCTCGCAGTTTCCGATCCAGGCATCTTAAAGCGTAAGGTTGTAAGGTGCCTGGCTCGGAACTGATTTCTACCGGTTTATCCATGCTTCCACACTTTGGAAACTTTTACTTATGGCGATTGTCTCCAGCAAAAACGGCCTTCGGAATTGGGCTTCGATTTTATTCGCAGCCTTATTCTTCTTCGGAAGTATTGGATCAGCCCAAGCGGTCGATCCCTCGCTGCCGCTGGCAACGGGGTCGTTCATCCAGCTCAACAACAGCTTTGCGGGCCGAAGTCCTTCTTGGTGGCAGACGGAGCTTGGCGCGATGAATGCCGTGGGTATGGATACGCTCGTAATTCAATACGTTGCTTTCGATAATAACTATTACTATCCGACGAGTGTTCCTGGAGGATCGCCGCAGGCAGTGGACTCGATCAGCCGCATACTTACGGCGGCGGATACCTATGGTATGGATGTCTTCCTAGGCGTTCATTTTGATCCTTCGCCCGACAGCAATGCTTCCTTCAATCTCGCCACGAATGTTGCCAAGGGACAGGCAACCATGAACGAACTTCAGACACGCTATGCAAGTTACAATTCGTTGGCCGGATGGTACATGCCGCAAGAGATTAGCGATTTTACCATCTTCAGCCAGCCACAGCTTCGGGACGATTTGGTCTCTTATACTAGTAGCCTAAAAGCGACCGCCAGCGCTCTTGCCAGCGACCTGCCTCTGATGATTTCTCCCTACTTTGGTCAATCGCCCGACAGCCAGGCTTATGCGAATTGGTGGGACACGACGGGCTTGCCCCAGACGGGCGTTGATATTTTGGCGTTGCAAGATGGCGTAGGGACGCGCCGGACGACGATCGCAGAATCCTTGCCTGTTTTCCAGGCTCTTGCCCCCGTGGCCGCTAGCAATGGGGTCGCTTTTTGGGGGAATAATGAATCGTTTGAAACGATTCATGGTTGGCCCGTTGATAACCAGCCTTGGGAGGCAGTGCCGGCGGACATCAATACCTTTAAGCAGCAAATTCAATCCACCTCGCCATGGGTCGATAAGTCGATAACGTTTGAGTTCTCTAATTACATGAGCCCCCAAAACTCGGCGGAATCAAATGCTCTCTATCAGGATTACCAAGCGTATTACCAATCGGTCATTGAACCACCGGTAGGAACCGAACAAATTGACATCGCAAGTTACACGTACGATAACCCGGCCAGCACCTACTTCAATGGCTCGGCACCCGACCCCAGCAGCGATTTGTTAATCGATGGTGACACGGGGTCAACCACCGAAGGCTCAGGCAGCGCTTTTGCAAACGGTACCTGGGTCGGCTACGGGAATGACAGTGGTGCCTCAGGAGATGCTCAGCCACGTGTTGTTTTTGATTTGGGGTCACAGCAGACGGTTGATTCCGTTGAGCTTTTCTACCTCGTGGACGCGGGAGCGTTTATCTTTGCTCCCCAGGAGGTTTCAGGAATTACTGATGGTCTCGTAATTTCAGCAAGTACGGACGGGACAAATTTCATACCGGTTGCTTCCAGCAATAATTTTGTCGATATCGTGACCGATCAGTCGGGCAATGCCTTTGAGGTGCGGTCCATTCTACTCGACCTGAACGGTGTCGATGCCTCGTACTTAGCCCTGGAAATCCATACGCCCTACACTTGGATATTCTTGAGTGAGTTCCAAGCGTTTGGCCTCGTGGCAGGGCTTCCAGGTGACTTCAACAACGATGGTACGGTGGATGCCGCAGACTACACGGTTTGGCGTGATAACTTGAACGGCGATGCGGCGGCACTCAACGGCAATGGCTCGGGGGGAGCAACGGTAACAACCGCCGACTACGATCTTTGGGTGGCTAATTTTAGCAATGCCGCGGCTGCCAGCACTAGTCAATCGGTTCCTGAACCTAGCGCTCTTCTACTTCTCGGCGGGAGTGTTCTTTTATTGAAGACAAGAAGCCGTAAGTCACTTCACTTATCCAACTAGAAATTGGATCAACAGAGAATAACGGAGGAAAGTAATGATTCAACAATCCAGTATTTTACGCGAATACAGAACGCCAAGAAAGTCTGTTGGCTTCACCCTGGTTGAGCTATTGGTCGTGATTGCCATTATTGGAATCTTGGTTGCCCTGCTCTTGCCGGCGGTTCAAGCCGCCCGGGCGGCTGCTCGGCGCACTCAATGCACGAACAACATGAAGCAACTGGGGCTTGCCGTACTGAACCTCGAAAGCACCTACGGTGTTTTGCCTCCGTTGTGTGTTGACGTAACCTCCCGATATATAAACGGTGTGAATATCCCTTTTGAGGAATATGCCCCCCTACAGGTCAAGGGCCCCTTCTACGGCCAAGTTGGGCTTACACTCCATGCTTTTCTGTTGCCTTACATAGAAGAATCGTCTTTGTATGATGCAATGGAAATCGCTGTAGCTGATTTGCCGAATGCTAGTGATGTTCAACAAGCTGCCCCAGGTCTTAGCCGTACTAGAAGTGTAAACGCCCTTGTTTCAAATAACGAATTCGTCAAAGGACAAGTTATTCCGGCATTTAGGTGCCCCGAAGAACCAAGCCCATCAGGCTCAACGGGGCGTAGTGCCATGGAAGCGAATGGAGCCCCAAATTGGGCGGTCGCTAATTATGCTGGCAATTATTTAGTGTTTGGCCAGCCGAAGCCCAAGGCACTTTATCCATCCTATCCTGACCAGCTATTGCGAGGAACTGAAGGATCCACTCGCCTGGCTCAGATCACCGATGGCACGTCAAACACACTTTTTTTTGGTGAAAGATACGCCACTTGCGGCTTCGTAGGGGACGCTGCCCACCCAAGCAATGGAAGTAGCCTTTGGGCCAATTCCAACGGTATTTATCGCCCTGCAATTTGTATGAATGCCGCTAGCCCTAGAACGCCCACTCAGACAATCCCTCCTTCCAACCCTGACGATCCTCGGATACTTGCCTTCTATCAAACCTATCAGCCTTGTCTCCCCTTCCAGGGTTCTATCGACTGGATCAACGCCTGTGTCCGTGAGCGAGGACAAACGTTGCACAACGACAGTATGAATGTTTGCCTCGGAGATGGCAGCGTACGCCTACTACAAACTTCGATTGATGAGGTCGTATGGGCCGCCCTTGGCGACCCGCGGGATGGCCTTGTCGTAGGAGATTATTGATGCTACGCCATCCACAATCTTTGCTATTAGCTTTTTTGCCTTTGGGCGTATTGTTGTCTCTTGTTGGCTGCGGCGAGGCTGTGCCAGAACTAGAAACGTGGCCCGTCACTGGGAAGGTTGTCGATCAAAGGGGGGAAGTCGTCAGTTCCGGAGCCGTTCGTTGTATGACCAACTCCGATTCGCACCTAATAACAACCGGCATCCTCGCCCCCGATGGCTCGTTTAACCTTCGTACACAAAGGAAAGGTTTCAAATACGACGGGGCCGTTGCCGGCACTTACAGCGTGGTCGTCTATTTTGAAGGGATCGGTGCGAACGGAGACGCCTACCCGGCACAATTTGAGTTGCCGGTACCCTTTACGGTCCAATCAGAAGACAATCTACTTGAAATTACTATAAAACGCTGAGGTCGCTGAGGCGATGAAACACCCTACTTTACGACACGCCGTGGGCGTGATCCTACTCTGCCTGACATGGCACGGAGAAACAGCTATGCAGGCAAATGAAATTAAATTAGCCGATGCCCCGCCTGAAAAAAATACGGCACAAGTCACGGGTTGCTTCATTCAGCTTTCGGGCCTGAACGCCACGAAGAGCGCCGCTTGGTGGCAAGGCCAGTTCCAAGCGATGCAAGAAATCGGTTTTGATACGGTCGTCGTTCAGTACGTTGCGTATGACAAAATCTATTTTTATCCGACCAAGATTCCCGAGCAAAATCCTAGTGAAATCGATGCCATACAGTTCATTTTAGACGCGGCCGAAAAGAACAGTATCGAGGTTTTTGTCGGACTGCAACTCGAAGGTTCGTTTTGGGGCAACAAGTTCGACCTGGCTGCCCGAAAGTCGCAAAATGAAGCGACTTTGTTTGAATTGATCGATCGGTACGGCAAGCACCCTGCTGTGTGTGGGTGGTATCTGCCAGAAGAGCTTAGCAACCATACGCGACATGCCGGCTATGTCGATGAGTTGCTTGGTTACCTAGGCGATATGGCCCGTCTGGCACGCAAGAAGACGGGCAAGCCCGTGATGATGTCGCCCTACTTTGGTATCGATCCAGAGGCCGAAGCCTTTGCCGCTTGGTGGGACGAAGTGGCGTTGCCTGCGATTTGCATCGACATTCTAGCTTTGCAAGATGGGGTGGGAACGCGGCGTACGACCATTGCAGAATCGCGCCCGCCGTTTGAGACGCTGGCTCCTGTGATGAAACGACACGGCGTTGCCTTCTGGGCAAACAACGAATCGTTTTGGCAGACAGCCGGGTGGCCGCTGGATGAAGATGAGGACAAATTTGAGTCGGAACCGACCAATTTCGACCACTTCATGTGTCAAGTAAAATCCACGGCCCCCTTGGTTGAAAAAAGCATCACCTTCGAGTTCACCGTGAACATGAACCCGACGTTGCCGGGTAAATCGGCACAGCTTTACCAATCCTACAAAGATTATTACCAAGCGGCCCAAGAGACCAACCACCCTGCACTGATCGGAGAAGGCACAAGTTTTTAGTAACATGACGCAATCCAACACCAACCATAACAAACCGGGCCGTATAGGCTTGGTTGATTACGACCTCAATAATTTCCATGCGGACGTTTACTTAGAGACGCTTCGGGGGGCTCTCGCTGATCGAGGGTTTGTTATTGCTGGTGCAACCGCGGTCGAAGAGGAAGCAGGCCGCCAGTGGTGCCAGAAGAACGAGGTTCTCTATTTCGACGACGTCGATGCCCTTGATGACGCGGTCGATTATTACATGGTCTTAGCTCCGTCGAATCCGGGGTGCCATCTTTCGATGTGTGAGCAAGTCTTCTCCAAAGGCAAAATGACCTACGTCGATAAGACGTTTGCCCCGAACCACGCCTTGGCCCAGCAGATTTTTGAGCTGGCTGACCGACACGAGGTCGCCATACAAACCTCTTCCGCGCTCCGTTACACACAAGTGCAGTCCGCCGTACAAGCTTTTGCCAACGGCGATAAAAGCCCCGTGCGTAACCTGGCTGTTTGGGGCGGAGGCGATTCGGTTGCAGAGTATGCCATTCATCCCCTCGAGCTTGCCGTGAGTTGCTTGGGGGCAGACGCCCAAGAATTGATGACGCTCGGCACCGCCGATCACCCGCAATGGATCCTGCGATACACCGATGGTCGCCTTGCCACGATCGACTTCAATCCGAACGAACACGTCCCCTACGCTGCGGCTCTGACAACCGACCATACTACTGAATTGATCAACATTGATCTCTCGCAATTGTTTGTCGATGCGGCGGCCGGCATTCTTGACTTCTTCTTGAAGGGAATGGCACAAATCGACCGGAAAGAATCGCTTTTGATTCGGCAAGTTCTCGATCTCATTGCGGAAGGCCAACCGCACAGGACATTTGTTCCCCTCTTCCCGCAAGCCTCCGTCGTACCCAAGCCTCATCTTCTGGGCCACGTTTCCAACGGGAACATAAGCAACAAAACAGAGACCACCTCGGCAGAACTGCGGTAAGAAGCAAGGGGGGCCGGTAGGCCTACCACGGACTCTGATAACATCTCAAAGGAAAAAAGACCAAAGCGAACATGGGTATAAAAGTAGGAATCATTGGGGCAGGAGCCATCGGGGCAGCCCATGCGGCGGGAACCATCGCGGCGAGACAAACACTTGCGACCATTGCGGATGTCGATACTTCGATAGCCCAGTCGCTCGCGGACAAACACGAAGGTACCAGTGCGGCCGAAAGCGTGGACGCATTGCTTGCTGATACCACGGTCGATGCGGTTGTCATCTCTGTGCCCAACCGTTGGCACAAAGACTTGGCGATTGCTGCGATGCAGGCGGGCAAGGATGTTTTGCTCGAAAAGCCTATGGGTCTTAACGTAACGGAATGCCAAGAGATCAACGGCGTGGCAGCCTCGACGGAGCGAGTGCTTCAGATTGGCATGGCCAATCGGTTCACAGCCGTTGGTCAGGGAGCCAAAAAGGTAGTCCAAAGTGGCGATCTCGGAGAGATTTATCATGCGAAGGCCCATCTCTACAGCCGGCGTGGCGTGCCGGGGTTGGGTGGCTGGTTCACAACCAAAGAACTCTCGGGAGGAGGCTCGCTGATCGATGCGGGCGTTCACCTAGTGGATCTTATCATGTGGCTCATGGAGTTTCGCCGAGTCGAGCGAGTAAGCGGAAAAGTTTACAACACCTTCGGCAAACGGATGGAGGATTACGTCTACGAAAACATGTGGGCCGGTCCACCGCGGCTGGACGGTGTTTGCGACGTGGAAGACTCAGCCCATGCAATGATCCATTTTGAGGGCGGTTGTACGCTCGATTTGAATGTCTCTTGGGCGATCAATTTGCCGACCAGCAAGATCAACGGGGGGGGGCTGATGGGGCTCTTCGGCGATCAGGGAGGACTCACCTTCGAGCTCTTTGGCGATCACCTGGAAGTGGCAAGCGAGCGTTACGGACAAAATATCGATACGCGCGTTATGCTGCCGACCGTCGATCAGTTCAAAGAACAAGCGGCCGCGTTCGCCCATTGTGTCGAAACGAGAGAATCTCCCTGTGCCAACGGCGAACAAGCCCAGAAGGTCCAAACGGTGCTCGACGCTATTTACGAATCAAGCCAAACCCATCGCGAAGTCGTGATTAGTTGAATCGGGGTATCTCTTGGAACTTTCTCATCCTGTCGATGCGGCGATTGTTGCTTTCTACCTGTTGGCCAGCTTTGGCTTTGGGTTGTTTGCAACCCGATTTTTAAGATCGGACGGCGAACAAAGCGAAGAGGACTACTACCTAGCAGGACGCAAGGTCCCCGGCTGGGTCAACGGTATCTCTTATGCTGTGACGTTAATGAACGCCGATGTCGCACCGGCCTACTGTGGCATGGCGGTTGTTGTTGGGCTGCCGGTGGCGTGGTTCTATATTTCCCGTTTCGGCCTGGGATTGCTCATCGCCGCCATGCTGTTTGCGATTCGGTGGCGACAGCTTGGCATCAAGACGGGCCCTGAGTTTTTCACGCTACGGTTCGGAGGCCAGTCGGCCGGCTGGGTCCGAATGTACACTTCGGTGATGAGCGTTCTCATTGGGATGATCCCCTGGATTGGTGCCGGTATGCTCGGCGTCCACATGATCTTCGGCCCCATTTTTGGAATTGAGGACAAGGCCGTAACGCTGGCAATCGTCTTGCCGGTTCTTGTTGCCTACGTTTGGACCTCAGGATTCGCAGGCGTGCTTGTCACCGACGTGATTCAGGCCTTGATCATCATCCTGGCCAACGCGGTTGCTTTGGTCCTTGTGCTTTGGCAATTCGGAGGTCCCGCGGGACTAGCTGCCGCAATCCAGACGGCCCTGCCGGAGCAATCGAGTGAAATCCTGTCGGTCTTTCCCGTTTGGGGACATGCTGTGATGGGCCCCACGGTTGTGCTTGCTTGGATGGTCGTTTCGACGATCGGCCTGGGGGGCAATGTCGCCACGGAAGGGCAGCGGCTTTTTTCATGTCGAAATACCCGCGAAGCGGCCAAGATGGGCGTTTGGGGTGAGGCAGCCCTGTTCCTTATGCTGTTGCTTCTCACCCTGCCGGCTCTTGGCGTTCTGGCCAATCACCCCGAACTGTACACCGCCGATCCCGAAGTAAGAGAGACCGCCTACGGGCTCATGCTCAAAGATTATTTGCCTGTCGGTCTTCTTGGAGTCGCCCTGGCGGCTTTGCTTGCGAGCGTTATGTCTACTATTGATAGCCACATGAACTATGGGGCGCAAACTTTGGTGAACGATGTCGTTCGTCAGTTTTGGCCAAAACTGACCGACCGCCAAGGTGTCTGGGTAGGGCGACTCTTGATGTTAGTGATCTTGGCAATGGCGATTGTTGTGACCTATGCCTCCGACTCATTGGTGGGTATCGCGATTGTTGTCTCGGGAATGTTCGGATCAACGATCACCTTTGCTTGGGGGCAATGGTGGTGGTGGCGAGTGAATATCTGGTCCTGGTGTGCGGCAATGATTGGCGGACCTATCGTTTACCTCACGCTTGGAGAGCTTTTGCCACAATGGGATTGGTGGCAACAACAAATCGAAATCAGCGCTGCCGCCGAGCAGAGCATGGCCATGATGCAGGCTGTGATTGCCATGACCGCCACCACAACCACTTGGATTATCGTTACGCTGCTCACCCCTCCAGAAAAGATGGAGGTCCTCCAACGGTTCTACCGTGTGGCCCGTCCGATGGGGCTTTGGGGGCCGGTCCGAGAGGCCATTGAGCGAGAAGACCCTGATTCGGTGGTATCGGTCCCATCCGGATTGCTAGCCGGTGGTTTTGCAACGGCACTATTGGGGGCTGCATGGATTGCGATTGGCGTATTGGGTCTGTCCGAATTGACCGTCGGACAGTACGGTGAAGGAATCGTGCTTCTGGCTATTGCCGCTGTTCTCGCCTTGCTATTCCGTCCCGCCTTCAACTGGCATGTTGGCCGTATGGAAGCGTAAGTTGCTAGGCGCTAGTTGAAAAAATACGGCCCTGCTAACTAGCAACTAGCGCCTCCCAACTCCCAAATGACCCTCACCGACCAACTCGCCGCTGAGGTGCTTCAACTGGGGGTCCGTCCTAGTGGGGTGCTCCTTGTGCATGGGGCACTGAGGGCTCTAACCCAATCAGGTAAGCTCATCACCGGCGGTGCCGAAGCGATCATGGATGGCCTGCTTCAAGCGCTGGGCCCCGAAGGCACACTGCTTATGCCGGCCCTCAGCTACGAAACGGTTACCGACGATCAACCTCATTTCGATCTTCTAAAAACGCCTTCCTGTGTAGGACTTTTATCGGAAACTTTCCGGCAACGACCGGGCGTTCTTCGGAGCCTCCACCCAACCCACTCTGTTTGTGGCATCGGACCACAAGCGGAAGCAATGCTGGGCGATCAGGGGCAAGACCGAACCCCCTGTGGAAATCATTCGCCCTTCTGTCAGCTCCAAGACGTGGGCGGACAAATTCTCATGCTCGGGTGCGGTTTGAAACCCAATACGTCGATGCATGCCATCGAAGAATGGATCGAGCCCGAGTACCTTTATGGAAAAACCCAAACCTATCGGCTAACGGACGGCTCGGGCAACACTTTCACGGCCGACTACCGCACGCATGGGTTCATCGGATGGCAGCAGCGGTACGATCGGGTTGCCAACCTGCTGCCTCCCTCCGCTCTTCGTGAGCAAAGGGTTCTTGAAGGCCAGGCATTTTTGATTGAAGCGAAGGCCCTCTGGGTAAGGGCCCTTAGAAAACTGCAAGGAAATCCGCTCTACTTTGTTGATCCATCCAACCCGTCGTAAGAAATGAACGAAGCTCGAAGAGAAGAACTCACCAAGGTTTATCGTGACGGCCTGCTGGAAGATACGCTCCCGTTTTGGCAATGCCACAGTCCCGACCGAGAACAGGGGGGCTTTCTAACGTCTCTCGACGCCGATGGCACGGTGGTTGCGACCGACAAGCCAATGTGGATCGAAGGGCGAATCACTTGGCTCTTTTCGCGCCTTTACAACGAAGTAGAGCAACGGGAAGAGTGGCTAGAGTTAGCAAAACATGGATTCAACTTTCTTTGTGAGCATGGCTTCGATACCGATGGCCGAATGTTCTATTCCGTCACGAAAGAAGGTCGTCCGCTACGCAAACGGCGTTATCTTTTTACGGAAACCTTCGGCGTTATCGCCCTGGCAGAGTACGCCAAAGCGGCTGGGGATTCCGATTCACTCCAGCAGGCCCGCGATCTCTTTCGCCTTGTCTTGCGTTATCACCAAACACCCGGACTCCTCGAACCCAAGGGCGATCCTCAAACACGGTCTCTCAAATCCCATGCGATGCCAATGATCTTGTTGGCGACAACGCAAGTCCTACGCCGCTGTGACGACGATCTGATTTACAAGCAGGTTGCCGACGCAGCCGTCCGTGAAGTGCTTGAGGATTTCGTAAAATCTGACCTTAAAGTGCTTCTTGAGTCCGTGGGACCCAACGGCCAGTTTCTGAACGAACCCGCCGGACGCGAAGTCAATCCGGGCCATGCGATCGAAACCTCTTGGTTTTTGATGGAAGAAGCTTGCCTTCGCGGCGGCGATAAAGAATTGATTCAACAAGCGTGTCAGATTCTTCGTTGGTCACTCGAAATGGGTTGGGACCAAGAGTTCGGCGGGCTCTATTATTTTCGCGACTGCAAGGGCCTTCCGTGCGTCCAGTACGAGCACGACATGAAGCTTTGGTGGCCCCATACCGAAGCGATCTACGCGACGCTTCTTGCCTATCACCTTACGGGAGAAACGGAGTATCTAGCATGGCACCAAAAAGTCCATGACTGGGCCTACGCTCATTTCCCTGACCAAGAGCATGGCGAATGGTTCGGCTACCTCCACCGCGACGGCACTCTCTCTTCGTCTCTCAAAGGCAATATGTGGAAAGGCCCCTTCCACTTGCCTCGCATGCAGCTCAACTGCTGGAAGTTGCTTGAAGAGATGGGCCAAGGGGTCGGGTAGTGTCCAAGGGAACGGTGAAATGTTTCATCCCTAAGTGAGACTTTCTGGCTCAGTTACAAGAGGCGCTCAAGGTTTCAGTAAAGGGTAAGATTCTTTGTGTGTCCGTTCCGTGAACCCCATCTTCTCCTCGCTAGCACGGCGCGTCAAGCTCATGTTTTTCATCTTTGAGGACCGAAGCGATGGCGAACAAGCAGCGAGATTTGGTGAAAGAGGCACGTTGGCGAGAGAC
>JAJRUA010000146.1 GCA_024278035.1 Planctomycetota bacterium
AATTTCTCATCCATGTGTCACTCTCCTTTTAGAAAACGGTGAACATACTTCTACCGAATGCTGATAGCTGACACAATATTTCTTACAGGGCCCACCATCGGGGGGCTAACGCCCACACCGCTCGCCTGGAGTTGCTCGCCGGAAGTTTCTCGTCTGGGGTTTTTAGTCGCCCGTTGATGCAGGGCCTTTCCCCTCTCCCTGTCGAAGCTCTTGTGGTTAGAATGGGGACCTGTCTCGCTAGAATCAACCAACACGACAAGTAGCCCCTCCTTACCGACGCTTCCATGGGCGAGTTTAGCCTCCATATCGACAGTACGCTGGGGCTCTTGCTGGGAGTCTGTCTCGCGGCGGGGGTCTTTGCCGACCTGCTGCGTCTTCCCAAAGTGACCGCCTACCTTTTGGTCGGGCTCTTGGTCGGGCCGAGTGTTTTCGACTTGGTGCCCGAAGGGCATGTCGAACTCTTCGACCCCTTCCTAAAACTGGCGATGGCCATCGTCCTGTTCAACCTGGGCTGTGAATTCACCTTCACCAAGGTTCGGCGTATCGCCGCCCGTAGCTTTATGCTGGCGGTTGCCGAGATCGGCGCTACGTGTGCGGTGGTGACGATCGGCTTGTTGCTTGTCAAGTGCCCTGGTCCGATGGCCCTGTTGCTTGGCTGCCTTGCCGTGGCGACCGCTCCGGCGACGACCATTCTAGTTCTCAAAGAGTTCCGTTCCGAAGGCCCTGTGACGGAGAGTACCGGTTTTTTGGTCGCCGTCAATAATTTTGCCTGCATCCTTTTGTTCGAGGTCGTCTTTCTCGCTTTCCATTTTGGGAAAGGGAACGGTGCCGAATCCCTAGGACAACAGCTGGGGGTGCTGCTGCTCCATATCGCAGGTTCCATTCTACTAGGTTTGGCAGGGGGGCTCCTCATCAGTTTTGGATGCGGATTGTTGAGGATGAAGCGGTGGCTTGTTTTGCTCGTCGCCGCTGCGACCTTCCTCTTGGGAATCTGTGAGACGTTCAACATCCCCTACATGCTGACCTTCCTGGCGATGGGAGTCACGGTAGCGAATACGTCGGACAAAAAGGACAAAATCGTTGAGGAGCTTGATCACGTGACCGGCCTCTTGACGGTGTTGTTCTTTTCCGTCCATGGCACCGAGCTGGATCTCCACGCGTTCGCTCAGGTTGGCCTGCTGGGGATCGTTTACATCGTTTGCCGGGTTGCTGGCAAATGGTTAGGCGTCTACGTCGCGGCACGAGCGACGGATCAGCCATCGGAGATTCGCCACTGGCTGGGAACCTGCCTCTTCTCGCAAGCGGGCGCTGCCATCGCGTTGGCTACCATTGCTGTGCATCGTGACCCGGTGCTCGGCAAACCGATCCAGGACATTATTCTTGGTTCGGTCGTCGTGTTTGAGATCATCGGGCCGTTGTTCATTCGGCAATCGCTCCTGCGTACGGGGGAAGTCCCCGTCGCCAACGCGATCCGCCACCAGAGCAGCACACCGCTAGAGCAAGTGCGGTCCGTGAGCGATCGCTTTCGGGCGGCGCTCGGAAAAGTGGTGCCGACGAGTTCCATTACCAGTTCGAAAAAAGTCAGCGATCTCCTCCGCAAGAGCAAGGGAATCCACCAATCGGCCAATTTTGAGGATATCGTTGACTACATTGAGCAGAGCCACGACAACACGTACCCCGTGGTCGACGATCGGATGCAAGTGGTGGGCGTGATACGTTATCCTGTGCTGAGCAACATCATGTTCGATAGCAGTATGACGCCGATTGTGCGCGCTGCCGACTTGGCAACCGAAACCGATGCGCTGCTCTACCCCGACCAGCCCGCCTCGCACGCCTACGAGCTGTTCCAAACCGAGACCGACGACTGCATTCCGGTTGTCACGCCCGAGGAACCCCACGAACTTCTCGGCGTGGTCCGCCGCAGTGATGTTGTACACGCTCTGATAACGCAACGGCAAAAGAAAAAATAAGGAAACCCTTCACAACGATTGGCGTTTGCGCTAGCAACTTTGCTCTCAGCGTCCCCATCAATCGGCTAAGCCGGTCCTGTCACTCTCCATTTCGATCGTGCGAGGGAAGAGGACGTTGTTCTCTTTGTGGATGTGTTGGTGAAGGTCCGTTTCCAGGTTGGCAAGGCCATCCAACATTGCGCGGTAGGTGTTGCATGCCCAATCAGGAGGGGTATAGCTGTCGGTAATTCGCCTCAGGGTTTCCAGGGCTGAACCAGCATCGTCGTGCTCCGACTCCATTTGCCTAATCGGATTACTGGCGGAGCCACAATGAAACTCCGGCGTGGTTTCACTAGCGTCTAGCGCGCGAATCATGGGAAACAAAATCTGCTCTTCCTTCATCATATGGCTTGTTAGTTCTTCAGCCATCGCACGAAACGTTTCATTGACTTGAACGAGACGAGCATCTTTATCGCCATGAACGGCTGCTACTCTCGCTGTCATCTTCCCTAGGCGAGGGAGTTCACTGCGGAGAAAATTATGGTGCGTCTCAACAATGTGGTCCACAAGCTCCGTAAGCGACATGGCAGCCGCATCGACGATCGGCTCTTCTTGCGTGTTGGATTGCTCCAATGCCTCTAAAGAGGCAAGCACCGCTTGGGGATCGATCCCCTTCTTTTGGCAAGCCTCTTCCAGAGGGAGCTTGCCGCCACAGCAATAATCGATGCCCGCTTTCTCAAACACACGAGAAAGCCCCGGACGACGGGCGACGATTTCGCCTACAGTTTCGCTGATCTGAAAAGTACCCATTGAATCTTCCTTATAGGTTCTTAGTGCTTTGGTAACCTCTTGGAACTAGGGAAAAGCACCGGTGCGATTGGTTTAACAAAAGGGAAAGAGTTAGTTGTTGTCGATTCCATTGAAAAGAGGGCAAATGCTGACAGAATCACTCGCTTGACACTCGCGGATGACTTTTTTGAGCGACCGCTTCATCCTCTGTAGCGATTTAATCTTGTCCTCAATATCAACGATCTTGTGCTCGGCCCGCTGCCGAACGTGTTCGCATCTTGTGTTGGCGTCGAACCAAAGGCCAAGCAGCTCTCCTTGATCTCCGCAAGCGTGAATCCCAGCTCTTTTGTCCGCCGAATGAACTGCAAACGTGCAACCACTGCCTTGTCGTACTGCCGGTAGCCGGAAGGCTTGCGTTGGGGTTCAGCTAACAAACCGATCCGCTCGTAGTAGCGAATCGTTTCGATACCAACCTCCGTTTGCTTGGCCACTTCACCGATTTTCATGAAACCCATGAACGATTCTCCCCACAGCTACGCCCAACGAATGCCCGATTATAAACCTCGTACCATACTATAGAGTCAAGGCCTCTTAAGGAATTGGCTAGCCAGCCCACTGGAAAAAGTAAAATCGAGCATTAGACCGTGTTCTATTGAAGGATGTAGCAGCAACTTTACAGTCCATCCCGTTTTCCGTGGGTGCAATCTCCGCTCGGGATCGACAGAAGAGGCCCCGTCCTACCGCTTTCACCGTCCTATCGCGCCCCCGCGCGATGGCAAAAACGGAAGGGGCTCACGGGAAGGGTGTTTTTACCTTACTTAGGTGGCGGGGCACCCCTCACTGGCGAGCCCGAGCGGAGGTCTTTTTCTTGCTAGTAGGCTGCCTACCCACGAAAATGCCGGATGGACCGCTAGAATGGGCCTTCCGTTGGTCAGCCTACCGCTTTGCTCGCGCAGGATTCAATCCATCCTGTGAACGGGTACTGAAAAAACAAAGCGTGTCTACAAGGTGCGTTTTCCAGTAGTCCCAAGAGTGCCCGCCCTCAAACTCCTCGTATTTGTGATCGATTCCGTGGGATTCCAGTTTTTTGTGTAATCGTCGGTTGTTGTCAAGCAAAGAATCTTGAAGTCCGCAATCGAAGCGGAAAGGAGGGAGACTGTCTTGATGACGAATCATCCAGTCGAGTGTGTTTTCTCCTTCTTTCTCGATTTCCCCGTAGGCTTCAAGCGGCTCTTCGACAAACTGAGCCAGTTGTTGGAATTCAGTGATGGAAGAGTGACCTGAAATTCCGTGGAACCGATTCGAGTATTTTGCACCAAGCCTCATCGCCCCGAATCCACCCATCGATAGGCCCGCAACAAAAAGTGGCGATGAGTCGCTAAAGCATTGGAAAGTTTCTATCGCGCAGGCGGGTAAGTCGTTCACGATCCACTGCTCGAAACCTTGTTTTTCGTGATCAATATAGCCACTACCATCTCCCCAAAGTCCGTCGGACGGCATAAGCAAACCACAGGGAGCGATGGTGCCCTCATCGATCAAACGCTGTGTCGTGAGGTGAGCCTCTCCATGAAAAGGCCATGCCCAGTGACTTCCATAAACTCCGTGGAGGAGAATAACCATCGGCAGATTGCTCTCGTTCTCATAGCCCCTTGGTATAAATGCCGAGAAATCAACTCGCCCTCGCAAGGCGGGGCTTTTAACGGTAATAAAAACAAGCCCCTCCGTATCGGGGGCGGCGCCCGATACTTCAATGGTTCTAAAACGCGACATTTATGCCTTCTCCATCACAATAACGCCTTTAGCATTGATGCCTGAAAGCATATCCTCAAAGGCTTGACCAAGGTCTTCGAGGGGGTAGGTTCGGGTGACTAATTCATCGAGCTTGAGTTCACCTTCTTGATAGTGTTTTAGAATTTGGGGGAAGTCGATTGCGGGGCGACATTGACCGTAGAGTGGATTGATGTAGGTTTTATCCCACTCAAACAGTGTCATGTCGAAAGCAATTTCCTGTTCGATTCCGCTTGCCTGGATGGCCATTCCTCCATCGCGGCACATGGCCAGTGGCGCGGCCCCCAACGAGGGGACGGCTGTGCTCTCAAAGGCGTAATCGACACCGTAACTGTTGGTCATTGCCTTGACTTTTTCTGCGACTTGAAGAAGCCCTTGGTCTTCACGGTCGGCCTTGATCGTGTGAGTGGCGCCAAAGGTCTTGGCTATCGCAAGACGCTCTTCTCTGATGTCAATCGCGATAATTTTAGACGCTTTACGAAGACGTGCACCTTGGATGATGTTGAGGCCAACACCGCCTGTTCCGATAATAGCTACCGTCGATTTCTCCTCCATTTTCGCCGCGTTGACAACAGAACCGTACCCAGTCATGACGCCACATCCGATGAGGCAGGCTGACGTAAACGGAATCTCAACATCGATTTTTGTGATGGCCGATTGATGAACGACCGTGTGTGTTGAGAGCGTTCCTATACGGAAAGCGCGTTCGATGGGGTGGTTGCAAAAAGTCGTACGCTCAGGTGCCGCCTGTTGGGGATCGCGACAAATGTTTTCTGCGCCTCGGAGGCATTGAAAACACCTTCCACAGGGAGTTGCCCAGTTAAGAAGAACCCGATCTCCCTCGGCATAATCATCAACACCAAGGCCCGCTTTCTCGACAATACCTGCCCCCTCGTGCCCTAAAACGAGGGGCTTCCCCCACGACATAGAGTCGTAATCGGTATGGCAGACGCCCGAGGCAACGATGCGTATCAGAAGTTCATTCGCACCTGGATCAGAAACATGGATCTCATCAATCTGAAAATCGCCTTTTCCATCACCTATAGCGGCTTTTACTCGCATTTTATCTCAGTCAAGAAAGAGCGGCCAATCAAGGGTGTCATGTGAACAAGACTTCAAGGCGTTACCCTACACACATCAATCCATCGTTTAAACAATGAATAAACGTACGCTGGCAGAACAAGCGATTGTAAGAACGCAGGGGATCGATAGGACTCGTATCGAGCAAGAGGGCAGCTTATCCCTTGCGGCTATAGAGCACGGGATTCTTTGGATCTGCCATGACCTCACCTATCTTTGTGCTAGGTGTCCAGGCTTTCCAATCCGCTTTATGATACTCGCTTTGCGGCTCGATCAATCTTTGATTCTCTTCCATGTAGATCATGGTATGAACAGCCCGAGGCGTTGGTGTTGTGTTTCCCCCCGCACGGTGGAGTGTCCAGCCTAAGTGGAAACTCACTTCACCAAGCTCGTAGGGTTCGTGGACGGTTTCGATATGATACTTCTCAACAGCGTTTTCGATGACCTTTTCCGAAGAGTCCGATATTTCAAGTTGCCGACCAACGTTCATCCGATGGCTCTCACAGCCAAATTGCAGGGGTCCCATGTTAAGCGGCACTGCCTGCAAAGGAATCCAGGCTGTCACACTGCGGTCGGTCAGCATGGGCCAGTACTGTTGATCGACATGCCAAGGCGTGAACCCTCCCCCTGGCACTTTAAACAGGGCTTGATCGTGCCAAAGTCGAACCCCTGATACCTCCAGGAGGTCAGCAGCAATCTTTGCTATGCGTTTCGAGAACGTCAGCTCCTTGACCGTTTCGCACTTTTCCCACAAGTTGCCAACCTGAATAAAAGCTTGGTCGTAGGTATTGCGATCCTCTAGCGGCACATCCTTGAGCGAATCTCGTGCTACGGTTTGCTCTGCAATTGAACGAGCATAGTATTCGATTATCTCGGCATCGAGAACGTTTTTTAGTTTGATGAATCCATCGTGGCGAAACTGAGCAATTTGGTCCGTGCTTAGATCGTACGGCGTGTCGATCGCTTGGGAGGGTTGGGTACGGGATGCCATCGTTAGGCTCGAGAGGTTGAGTTGAGGAATATCAAAAATTCAAACTTAGCGGAGCCTATCCCGAACCGGCTTGCTAAGCAACTCCCCCGTGAAAAAAAACTACCGAAAAAATGAACCTACCTACCCATCCAACCGAAGGGATTTTGGTACCTGAATGCACCCTTTTCGGGCGACTTTCCCGTGGCTGGGGGGGGGGGTGGATGTACAAAGACAGGTTGGTGTTTGCGCTGTTGATGGACTTTCTTCCAAGGTCACGACTTCGACAAGTGCGTACGCCGCTATCGGGGCAACTATCGGACACGAGAATTTTCGTGTCGCGATCAGTTTCTGGCCATGGCATTCGCCCAACGGACTTACCGCGAAAGCCTACGAGACATCGAAACTTGCCTGCGATCGGTCGAGCCGAAGCTCTACCACCTCACACCGCTGCCGGAACCGGAGCCGTGGCCCTGGGAGACGGTGCCGTAGACGTATCAGCAGGCGAGCCGCGAGCGTCCCTCCTTCGGCGGGGCTTCGACGCTGGAGTTGGGGAACCCGGTCGATAAACCTTTTGTAAACAGGCATCCGTTGCAAAAGCTTCAGGTCGCTGACGCTTTCGGCTCGCCTTAAATCTCTGGTGGCTCATCTGGAAGCGGCAGCCTTGCCGGTCGGTGGGGCCAGGCGGTTCTTGCCGGACGGCGAAGGCGTGCTAGCGCGCAAAAGTCGATTGTAGCCGGGGAACCTTAGGTGCCGATGCTAGCAATGCGCCTTTTCTGTGCCTCCAGTGCGCGGAATGGGCCTGATTCTGCAGGGAAGGGCACCAAGACCAGGGAAAGGTACGGATGATTCTCGAACGACACCCAAGTAGACTATAAATGACCGTCCTCGGCACCACCTCCCAATTCGCCCCTCCCACGGGCCTCGTCATGGGTCACCCAACGACCAAAAATCAACCGACGCTCCAGTTCAGCTACCCGTTGCCCTACGGGGCGGTGCTGCGCGAAGATGGCGTCCAGTTCGTCGTCTACAGCAAGAGCGCCACGGCAATGCGTGTTTTGCTCTATAAGAGCGTGGACGATCCTGAGCCCTATAGGCTGGTTGAACTGAATCCTGACACCGACCGGTGGGGCGATATTTGGAGCATCCTAGTTCCAGAACTCCAAGCGGGCACGCTGTATCATTTTCAGGCAGACGGCCCCTACGAGCCGGAGCGAGGGCATCGGTTTGATCCCCATGCCCGATTGATCGATCCGTTTGCCAAGTCCCTGGCTGGCGACTTCTTGAAAAGTGACGACGGTATTGTTCGGCCTCCCAAGTGTGTGGTGGTGGACGATCATTTCGACTGGGGGGGCGACCGCCACTTGCGACGGCCTCTGAGCGAATCGATTATTTACGAAATGCACGTCCGGGGTTTTAGTCAGAGCCCCACATCGGGCGTCGATGCGCCGGGCAGCTATCTGGGGGTTATCGAGAAAATCCCCTATCTCAAATCGCTTGGCGTCACTGCGGTTGAGTTGATGCCGATCCATGAGTTTCCGACCAACGAGTCGGACGGCTCGCACAACAAATTGGCCAACTACTGGGGTTACGACTCGATGGCCTTCTTCGCCCCGCATCGGGGCTATAGAGATGGCGACGAGCCGGGCGCTCAGGTGCATCAGTTCAAAGAGATGGTCCGCGAACTACATGCCGCCGGGATCGAAGTCATTTTGGATGTCGTCTTCAATCATACGGCAGAAGGAAACGACCAGGGGCCCACCTTTTCCTTCAAGGGCCTTGAGAACAGCGTTTACTACATGCTCAACGGCGATGGTTCTTACAAGAACTACTCCGGCTGTGGCAACACGGTGAATAGCAACCACCCGATCGTCCGGGAGATGATTTTTCATTGCCTGCGGCATTGGGTTACAACTTCCACATCGACGGTTTCCGTTTTGACTTGGCAAGCATTCTCAGCCGCGACAGGAACGGTGAGTTGATGCCGAACCCACCGCTGGTGGAGTACATTGCAGAAGACCCGATGCTGGCCGATACGAAAATCATTGCCGAAGCGTGGGACGCAGCAGGCGCTTATCAAGTCGGCTCGTTCGCCCACGGTCGTTGGGCGGAGTGGAACGGCGCTTATCGCGACAATATCCGTCGCTACTGGCGTGGCGATCTTGGCATGACCGGCCCGATGGCGACGCGGCTTGCCGGTTCGAGCGATCTCTATCAAACGAGCGGACGGCAACCCTACCACAGCATCAATTTCGTCACATCCCATGATGGCTACACGCTCAACGACCTTGTGAGTTATGAGCGGAAGCACAATCTGGCCAATGGCGAGGACAACCGCGACGGCGATAACAATAGCTACAGCGCGAACTATGGCGTAGAAGGTCCGACGCGACGTTTGCCAATTCGTAACCTGCGACGCCGCCAAACGAAAAACTTTATTGCGACGCTCATGCTGAGCCAGGGCGTGCCGATGCTCGTCTCGGGCGACGAAGTGCTTCGCACCCAACGGGGCAACAACAACGCTTACTGCCAAGACAATGCGACCAGTTGGTTCGATTGGCGATTGGTCGAACGCAATTCGGAAATTTTTCGCTTCACGCAGTTGCTGATCGATTTGCGTCTGCATCAGCCCGTGTTGCGACGGGCCGACTTTCTCACCGGCGCACCCCATAAGCAGGGCGATTTGGCCGACGTGAGTTGGTACGGCACCGACGGCAATACGATCGATTGGAACCACACCTTCCACAGCCTGACTTGCCTGCTCAGCACCACGGGACTGGACGACCCGGCGGCTCGCCACGTGCTGATCTTTATGCACTCGGGTGGGAGCCCGCAGGAGTACAAGTTGCCCCCGTCAGCGGGTGGCATTCGCTGGCGGCTCGTGATCGACACAGGAGCCGACGCGCCGAACGACGCCTTCGTCGAGTGCCGAGGCCCGGTGCTTGACCCGCATGAACCAATTCAGCTCAATCACCATTCGCTGCGGTGTTATATCGAGTGCAAGTGATGGGGTTAGAGACGGAGGGGCTAGGGACGAGAGACAGGAGAAGTTAGATTCTAAGCGTGCTCTTCGTGTTTCCCCTTCCCCGCTTTCGGGGGAGGGGAAATATCGGGCCAAGCTTTGCGATACAGCCGCCGGCCTTCAGCTCTCCCCTCCAAAAATGTCTAAAATCGCAATTATCGGTATCGGTGACGATGGTCTCGACGCGGCTCCCGCGGCAGTCCGCCAACGGGTTCTTGCCGCCGAGGCGCTGCTGGGCGACGAACGGGCGCTCGCTTTGATGTCGGACGAAGTGACGGCCGATCGTACGACGATCAGTGCTGACCTTGAGCAGTTGGCCTCGCAAATCGAAGCGATCAGCGACAAGCCGGCGGCGATGGTCGTCTTTGGCGATCCGATGTTCTATGGGCTGGCAAGGTTTCTCACCGATCGGTTCGGCAAGGACCGGTTCGAGGTTTACCCGCATGTCAGTAGCATGCAATTGGCGTTCGCCCGGGTGATGGAGAGTTGGGACGAGGCCTACCTCTCGAATCTTGCGAACCATCCCCTGCCAAGTGTTATCGAAAGAATCCGCACGGCGGAGAAGGTGGGCCTCTTCACGACCGAGGGGGTCGGCCCTGTGGATATCGCCAACGGATTGCTCGAAAAAAAGATCGACTACTTCACGGCGTATGTCTGCGAGAATCTTGGCGCACGGGACGAGCGGGTCACTCGGGGCACCCTGCAAGAGATCGCTGCTGGTTCGTTCTCGCCGCTCAATGTGATGATCCTCGTCCGTCAGCCCGATGCTCCCGACCGACCGCGCGATGCCATCGGCCATCGGCTGTTCGGCAATCCGGATGAAGCCTTCCTTCAGGCGAAACCGAAGCGGGGCTTGCTTACTTCGGCAGAGGTCCGGTCGATTGCTTTGGCACAAATGGATTTGGCCGACGGGAGCATTGTTTGGGATGTCGGGGCGGGCTCTGGATCGGTGAGTGTCGAAGCGGCACAGCTTGCTCGTGACGGGGCCGTCTACGCGATTGAAATGGACCCTGAGGACCATGGCATTATCGAAGCGAACTGTGAACGGTTTGGCGTGGGGAACGTGATGCCGATCCTAGGGAAAGCCCCCGAGGCATGGGCAAATCTGCCGGACCCCGATGCTGTTTTCTTAGCAGGAGCTGGCCGCGAAGTGACCCGCCTTGCCGAGTTGGCTTATGCAAGGCTACGCCCTGGTGGCCGGTTGGTGGTGAACCTCATTAGCATCGACCACATCGCCGATGCCCGTGCGGCATTGACCAAGGCAGCAGGTGGTGAGCCGGAGCTCAGGGTTTGGATGATCAACATCGCCCGGGGTGCCGATCAGTTGGACCGGTTGAGTTTTGAGGCACTGAAGCCGAGCTTCTTATTGGCAGCGGTGAAGGGATAGCTTTTTTTACCGGGCCTTGTAGAAGCATCTTGTATGCCCCTTGCCTTGCTATAGCCGGGCCATCCTGGCCGGGATTTTCTCAAGCACGACTGCGGAGTTGCGATTGCCAACTTTCAGAGAGCAATTCGACGGCAGCCAGTTCCACAGCCGCATCACGGTCTTCTCTCTTCTGGTGCATCACTTCGTTCGCTCGGGAGAGGGGCCAGTCGGGAAGCGGTCGCTCCACAAGCCGGATCGCCTCGCCCGCTTGAACCGTGCCCTCGGTTAGCACACGTAGATACCAGCCGGTGTAGCCGTTTTCTTTGACACGGAGCGCGAAGTCCTTCCGTCGCCACCGACGCGCCAGCTTCCAGCAAGGCTGACGAGGTTGCGAAATCTGCACTTCGATTTCCCCTAGTCGCCAAATATCCCCGAGACAAACTTCTGTCTCTTTTAGATCAGACACCGTAAAGTTCTCGCCGAACGCACCGGCGGTCATCTCCGGCAGACCAAGCTCGCTACGCCAGTAGGCATAATGATCACCATTGTAAACGCAGATCGCCTTATCGATGCCGCCATGAATTTCAATTTCCGCTTGGCCATCCCCTGTGATTCCAAGCCGATGCACCGAGACCGGGCCACTGACCAATGTTTTGTACAGCGCCGTTGTCCAAGGCTTATCGCTCAGCTCCCCTTCGACCGCTTCGTAGGTCTGCGGTCTACCAATTTGGATCGAACATAACTGAGGTGAGAGTAACGGGGGTGAGAGTAACGGGGGATTTGCCATAGCAAATTAGGGGGGAGATGGAAAGGAAAAATTATTGAAAGACGGACTATTTCAGAATGACTATCAAAGCGATTTTAGTTTTGAGGGACTTGGTTCGATTCTCGGGAGAGTCGCCGTCAACCAAACGATCGACCATACCATGATCGGTCCCCAGTTATAGCACTCGGTGCTGTAGCCGAAAGCTCTTATTGGCGTTTTGATGCCACTTGGCGATGGTTCGTGGCAGGGCCTATCTACATGGCGTCTGAAGCGGTTGTCTACACAGGTAACCGTTCACACCCCGGTTGCAAATCGGCCTCGTCACGAGGCGGATTTCCCACAATAATCGTAGCATGTCGCTTGACTTGTCCGAGGAGGTGATCCCCTTAAAACCTTCCGGTTGTCGCCGCTGTGGTGAAAAACTCTCAGGCACCGACGCCCACCCTTGGCGTGGAACTACCAGAAATCAAGCCACGGGTCACCGAATACCAACGCCATCGTTTGGCCTGCAAGTGTTGTGGTGAAACCGCTTGTGCCGAGCTTTGTGCTGAGCTGCCTCCGGGAGCAGGAGGGTGTGGAGATTACCAACAACGGAAGCGAACGGGCGCTGCGTCATGCGGTGATTTGGCGGAAGCTCTCCTCCGGCAGCCGCTTCGTGGAAACCTTGCTCACCACGATCGAAACCTGTCGACAACAAGATCGCAACGTCTTCGACTTCGTTACCCAAGCCGTTCAAGACCGCTTTGAGGGGAAAAACTCGCCATCGTTGCTCACCGGGGCGTGTGAACGGTTACCCTGTGGCTGGCCCCACCAATAGGCTACCCGTACCCGCCTTGTAGGGCCCTGTCTTAGCGGGCGGGGCAGCGAGTAAACTGATGCCCATGACCCCAGCCCTTCCGCTTGAAATTTCTGCTGTTGCACGGCGTTGGCCTAAGACCGACCGGCTGATCCTTAGCCGTTTGCTTTCGGCGGCGGGTGAAGATGTCAAATTAAGGCCCGACTTGGATGGGACGGATCGCGTGGGCGATGCCCATGCCATTCTTGTCCGCTGGGCCGATATGGAGACGAAGGGCCGACTGGCGAATCTCTCGGAGACCCAGCTCCAGGGCGATTTCCTCGCCGAAGTCTTTGGCACGGCGCTCGGTTACAAGCGTGCCGTCGAAGGGGCCGACCGCTGGCAGCTTGAACAGCACCATACGATTGGTACACAGATTCCTGATGCCGTCCTAGGCGAGTTCCGCCAAGCGTTGGAGGACTCCGAAGGAACGACCCACGAAGCGATTGCCAAACCGCTGGCCGTCGTTGAACTCAAAGGTCCGAAGATTGACCTTGACCGCGACCGGTCCAATGGCCGTACGGCGGTCGATCAGTGTTGGGACTATCTGGTGAACACGCCGCCCACTTGCCGGTGGGGCATCGTCTCCAACTTTGTTAGCTTCCGTCTCTACGAACGCGATTCGACCAAGCGCTGTTACGAACATTTTACTTTGCAGCAACTTCGCGAACCGGCAGAGTTCCGCAAGTTTTATACTTTGTTCCATTGCAAGGGGCTTATCCGAGGCGAAGCGGATTTCCCCCCGTGGGCTGTGGAATTGCTTCGCCGGACCATCGAAAGACAGCGGACCGTCGGCGATGAGCTTTACGAAGCCTACTCCCAGCACCGTATCCGGCTGATCCAGCAGTTGCACCTCGAAGAGAAACGGCCACTCTATGAAGCGGTCGAAATGGCGCAGCGACTCTTCGATCGCATTCTGTTCATCGCCTTTTGTGAAGATCGCGAACTCCTACCCACCGGAACGATTTCCCGAGCCTACGAAATCGCCGGGTTCTCGGCGGTGACCAACCCCCGCTGGCAGAACTTTAAGAATCTCTTCCGGTTCGTCGATACGGGCAATTCAAGATACAACATTCAGGCTTACAACGGCGGCTTGTTCGCTCCCCATGCTGTCGATGAACTCGAACTGCCCGACGAACCGTACGCCAAGTTTTTTGAGACCGTGGGTGGCTACGACTTCGCGGACGAAGTGAACCTCGACGTGCTGGGCCACTTGTTCGAGCGGTCGATCACGGAACTAGAAAAGATCAAAGAGTCGGGCCTCTTCGGCGGTGATGCGAAGAAGGCGACCGAGTTTGCCGAGATGCCCCAGTCGGCCAAACGCAAACGACTGGGCGTTTACTACACGCCGCCCGAACTGACCAGCCGCATTGTCTTGCATACGATCGATGAACTGATCCTCGAGCGCTACGCCGACCTAGCCGAAGCGTACGGCATTGAGCGGGCCGATGCGCTGAAAAGCATTTTGCCCGAGGACAAAAAGTTTTGGCGCGAGGCGCTGGGCGTGCTACGTGATTTGCGGGTGGTGGATCCGGCGTGTGGTTCGGGGGCCTTTTTGTTCCAAGCGTACGATACGCTCGAAGCACGCTACTACGAGGCGATTCGTCACTTGGGCGACGACGATAGCGACGAAGTGAAAGAGCTATCGGAACAGGTTCCCCGTTTCTTGTTGGGCGAAAACTTGTACGGCGTCGATCTGTCGCCCGAAGCGGTCGAGATCACGCAGCTTGCGCTCTGGATTCGTTCGGCAACGCCCGGTCAAACGCTTACTAAGCTGGCCGACCACATTGTCCACGGCAATTCG
>JAJRUA010000147.1 GCA_024278035.1 Planctomycetota bacterium
ACCCTACGCCTCCACGCCGTCCTAATACCACGTTAAGAAAACCCGATGAAAATTCGCACACGATTGACTTTGGGTTTTCTTGCGTGTGGCGTAATCCCTCTCTTGTTTGCCACGGTCGCAAGTTATCGGTCTGCAAGCCATACCCTTCAAGCCGTTCGTTCTCAGGCCTCGTCGGACATACGGGCAAAAGCAACCGCGCTGCTTGAAGTGCAACGAGAGCTCAAAACGGCCCAAATCGAAACTTACTTCGGCCAAATCCGGGACCAACTACTAACCTTTGCCGAAAACCGCATGACGGTCGAGGCTATGCGGTCCTTCCCGCAATGCTTTTCTGTCTATTCAGAACAGGCGGGAGTGAATGCGGAGAGGCTCGCCGGGCAACGTGCCTCACTTCTAGCGTACTACACCGAAGAGTTCGCCAACGAATACCAATCGCGAAATCACGGCGTAACAGTCGATGCCGCCCAACTGTTTACGTCACTCGACGATTCCTCGATCGCTTTGCAATACGCTTACATCAAGGCGAACCCCAATCCACTCGGCTCCCAACACGAGCTGGACGCCTCCGAGACAGAGACGGACTACGATGTTCTACACACGATCGTCCATCCGGTCGTTCGGAGTTACCTTGAGAAGTTTGGGTACCACGACATTTTCTTCGTCGATGCTGAAAGTGGCGCCGTTGTTTACTCCGTCTCTAAGAAATTGGATTATGCGACTTCGCTGAAGGAGGGCCCCTATGCTGACACAAACCTTGGTGAAGCGTTTCGCCGGGCCAATGCCTTGCCTGCCGGGGAGTTCGCCTTCGTCGACTTTAGGCCTTCCCTTCCCTCTTACGGAGCAGCAGCGAGCTACATCGGCACTCCGATTTTCGACGGCGAAAACAAACTGGGAGTTCTCCTCTTCCAGATGCCCGTCGATCGCATTCAAGCAATCATGGCCCCTCGAGAAGGCCTTGGCGAAACGGGCGAAGCGATTTTAATCGGCCCTGACTCTCAGATGCGAAGCGACTCTTACCTAAAGCCAGAAACGCATAGTCTCAGCGCCTCCTTGCGTAGTCCGTCTACAGGAAGTGTGAAGAACGACGCGGTTAAGGCTTCACTTGCCGGAAAAACGGGAACTGAAATCGTAACCGACTATCGCCAAAAAGAAGCCCTAACGGCCTACGGGCCGGTTGAGGTCTTGGGTGCCCGTTGGGCAATTTCGGCAAAAATGGACACCAGCGAAGCCTTCCATGCGATCGACGAAATAAACTCGGTGGCTTCCTCCGCTTCGGCTGGGTTGTTTTGGACAGGCCTCACGGTAGGGCTAGCTTCGTTGGTTGGTATCCTTGCGTTGGCATGGTTCCTTTCTCGTACGATTACGGAGCCTCTCCAACGGATTGTCCGCCACTTGGGACATATCTCGAAAGAGAATGCGGATCTGACTCGCCGTCTTCCGATTGAGTCGGAGGATGAACTGGGAGAGCTGGCTCAAGGGTTCAATGCCTTCTTTGAACGCATTCAAGGGATTCTCAAGCAAGTCACCCAGACAAGCACGCAATTGGAATCGGCTTCGACACGGCTCACATCAACCGCCACGACACTTTCCAGCGGTGCCGCACAAACGGGGCAACAGTCTGCCACGGCATCGGCAGCGGCGGAGGAAATGTCCCTGAGCATGAAAAACATGACGACGACCAGCGAACAAATGTCGTCCAACATTCGTTCGGTCGCCACGGCTACTGAGCAAATGACCGAGACGATTAGCGAAATCGCTAAAAACGCGGAGCAATCGGCCAACGTTGCTGATCGCGCAGCCCAACTGGCTGAAATCAGTAACGAGAAGGTCGGTGGCCTCGGTGAATCGGCCAACGAAATTGGCAAAGTCATTGGCGTGATTCAGGACATTGCCGAACAAACGAACCTGTTGGCCCTCAATGCAACGATCGAGGCGGCTCGGGCGGGTGAGGCCGGCAAGGGCTTTGCCGTGGTGGCTTCGGAAGTCAAGGAACTCGCCAACCAATCGGCCGGCGCTGCCAACGAGATTCGTTCCAAAATTGAAGGGATCCAAAGCTCAGCAACCGAAGCGGTAAGCGCCATCCAAGAAATCACTTCCGTCATCACCGACGTGAACGAGGTGGCACGAACCATTGCCGCGGCGGTCGAAGAACAGAGCATCACGACGCGTGACATCTCGGAGAATGTTTCACAAACCGCTTCGGCTGCGGATGTGGTCACAGCCAGTGTCAGCGAAACAACGATCGCTAGCCAGGAAATCACGGAAAACATCGCGGGCGTAGATCGAGGTGCTAAGCAGACGGCGGATTCGGCTGCTGAAACCCAATCTGCCGGAAGCGAGGTTTCTCGTTTGGCAGAGGAACTGGGCACGCTGGTCGGTCAATTCCGAGTGGGATAAATCCCCCAAAAAACAACACCCTACTTTTGACACTCACCTTAGACGAAGCCTCGGCACAAAAATGACAACTACCCCCTCAACCTTAAAGTGCCTCGTCGTTGACGATTCGTCACTTTACCGAAAAATCGTTCGCGATGTCCTAAAATCGATTCCTGGCGTGGAAGTCGTTGGCATCGCAAGCGATGGTAAGTTGGCCATCGATCAAATCGAGGCGTTGCGTCCTGACCTTGTGACACTCGACCTTGAGATGCCTCACCTTGATGGAATCGGCGTGCTGCGAGAAATGTCGGCACGTGGCCTTTCACCGGCAACGATCATGGTGAGCGCCTTCACCGCTCGTGGGGCGAAAGCGACAACGACCGCCCTTCAGCTCGGAGCGTTCGACTTTATCCTCAAACCGACCACCAATTCCATGGAAGAAAGCATCCAGCAGTTGCGGCGCGATCTCACCCCTAAGGTTCACGCCTGTCGAGCCAGGACCGCTGCTCCGACGAAACCGGGCGCACGACCGGCAGGGCTACGAACCCGTCAGCCAGCTCGCTCACCCGTACGTTCCGCACCTCCCGCCCCCGTCGTACGTCGTGGCCTCCCCCAACGGCCTGAGATTATTGCCATTGGTGTTTCGACAGGAGGGCCCAAATCCCTAACCCAAGTGCTGCCCAATCTGCCTGCAACTTTTCCCGTGCCCATCGTTTTGGTACAGCACATGCCGCCAATGTTTACCAAAAGCCTGGCGGAAGACCTCGACCGCCGGTGTGCTTTGCACGTTATGGAAGCGACCCACGGCCAAGCGGTACGCAAGGGCGAAATCCTCATCGCTCCGGGTGGCAAGCAAATGAAAATCGTGCGGCTCGCCTCGGGGCCTGTCGTGCAAATCACCGACGATGCCCCTCTTCGCAATTGTAAGCCGTCGGTCGATTACCTTTTCCAATCGGTCGCCGAAGAGTACGGAGCGAAATCGCTCGGCGTGGTGCTCACCGGCATGGGGGACGATGGCACCCAAGGTGCCAAGGCTCTTAAAGAAGCGGGCGCGTCGATCATCGCCCAAGATGAGGCTACCTGCGTTGTTTACGGCATGCCCAAAAGCATTGTCGACAACGGACTTGCCGACAGCGTTGCACCCCTCAATCAAATTACTCAACACATCCAAAACGCCTTCCAGCGGAGAGCCGCCATATGAGACCCACACCTGAAGATATTGATGCCGTCTGCAAAATGGTCGATGAACTGTGCGGGATTTATCTCGACGACAGCAAAGACTATTTGATCGAAGGCCGGCTAGCTCGACTCGTCAAAGAGCATGGCTGTGCGAATTACGTCGAGCTAACTCGCAAGGTGCGAAGTTTGCCTGCACTCAAAGACGAAGTCGTCGATGCGATCACAACGAATGAAACCTTGTGGTTCCGCGATAACACGCCGTTTGAAGCCTTACGGCATAAAATCTTTCCTGAATTGATCGACGCCAAGAAAGGGTCGCTCTTTCCGAAGAAGTTCCGCGTCTGGTCTGCCGCTTGTAGCACGGGGCAAGAAGCCTACAGCATTATGATGGCGTTTGCGGATGTGGTCCCTGACTTTGAGGATTGGAATCTCCAGATTTACGGAACCGATATTTCTCCCTCGGCGGTCGCTAAAGCGCAGAAGGGCGAATACAGCAATCTTGAAATCAGCCGTGGCCTCACGCAAAAGCACCAGAGCGCCTACTTCCTCCGCAAAGGAGAAAACTGGCAGGTCAACGACCTGCTCCGACGCCGCTGTAAGTTTGAGGTCCGTAATCTGCTCAAACCGCTCACGGGTGTCGGTACGTTCGACGTGATTTTCTGCCGAAACGTGGCGATTTACTTCACGCCTGAAGACCGTAAGAGACTTTTCAACGGACTGGCTGAGGCGCTCAATCCGGGGGGATGGTTGTTCACCGGCTCGGGGGAATCGCTAGCCGACCTTGGCCCTAACTGGACGCCGAAACAACATTGCCGCAGCGTTTGTTACCAGCCCAACGGCTGCAACGGGGTGGCAACACTGCGTTAAAGTATCGGTGGAGGGGGCAAGCGTTTTCCCGCCCCAATGTTCCCCGCCAGGATGGCGGGGCTATAGCCTCGCCATCCTGGGGCGAGGAGAGGAGCACGGGGCTAAGGCAGCCGTTGAACCAGCTCCTCCAACGCGTCGGCAAACTGCTCGCCCTGCTCCCAACGAGTGGATTGCTTTTTCCAGAGGGCACCGACGCTCTTCGGTTGCCGCCATAGTGAGCCAACCACCCCGCCGGCACGACGGGCGAGGCTCCGCCCGATGCGATCAGGCGGCACTATCACTTGCTCCGATCCCAGCTCCGCTGGACTCGGCCCGATAAGGGCCAAGGCAATCGCAACGACCACACCGCCGCGCTCGGCGGCACGGCCCGCATCGTACGCCCAGTTGCTAGTCGCCATTACGTCTGGCCGCTCGGCCAGAGAGATCGGACCGTCGCCGCAAATACCGCATCGCTGCGGTTGGGGATCAATCGATGGCACCGAAATCGCTTCGTCGTCCTCCCGCTCAATTCGTGTCGCATGGAGCAACGCTCCCGGTGCCCAATTTTTCGCCACCGCTACGGCCGGTCCCATAAGCAAAGTTTGCCGCGGTCTGTGGGCGGCCGCCACCGCTTGGAGCGCTTCGGACAGCCGATTCGTCTTGAGAGACGCCACAAGAATCCGGCGCTCGTGCAAATTGCCCGTTATCAAATCGACCAACGGGCCGTGAAGGCTTCGAGCACCAGCAAGCCGATCAGAAAAAGCACCAAGCAACCCTGGCCCCATTTCCCACACAGCCAAGTCACATCGATCGGCTATTGGGGGAGGCATCGATCTGAATCTCTATTGTTCGTCCGCACAAACGAGCCGCAAGACAGGTGGATCGATCCCTTGGTTCGGATCATAAAGACTCAAACGATGCTGATCGCCAGCCTCTAGATCCCAAGAGTGCCCTTCGGTCGTGAGACCTCGATCGATCACACGGGTAGCAGCTTCTTGAAAAGAAAGAATGTCCATCGTGCCTTCCTGGCATGGTTATCATCGAATCCCTGATACGCGGGGCGCGTCTCAACTTTGTGTGAGGATAAGCGGCAAGGCGATTGATGACAAGTAGTGGCAGAAAAAAAAGAACTTCGCACACAAGCGATGGACTGCCTACTGCTCGTTGCCCACTGCCCGCTGTGCTAGCACGAGCGTCACGGTCACTCCACGCGCCGGCTCACTCTCAAGCCGTACCGTGCCGCCATGCTCCGTAACAATTCGCCAGCACTTCGACAGACCAAACCCCAAGCCACGCCCCGCTTCGCGTCCACTGAAAAAAGGATCGAACACATGCGGGCGAATCGCCTCCGGCACGCCGGGGCCGTTGTCACGGACTTCGATTGCCACCTTCGTCTCCCCCTCACTACGCACAAGCAAAGCAACCTGGGCCTCGGGTGTCGGTCCCGCTTGATCGATAGCATCAAGGCTATTCTCTATAACCGCTCGCAATGCAACGGCCATTTGCAGCGGATCCACCTGGGCGGTCACGTCCTCACTGCTAGCAAGAATCGCCAACTGAATGCCTCGCCCTTCGGCAAGCGGCTTGAGTTCGTCCAGCACTTTGCTAGCAAGTTCGACCAAACGAACGGGCTCTTTCTTGAGCGCCGGAGGCCGGGCAAAGAGCATCAAGTCCGAGATCATCTCATGCGCCCGCATCGCAGCACGGTGCATTGCCTCGAGCATTTTCCGTTTCTCAGGATCGTCTTCACGCTTGAGCATCGTCTGAGCGCGCAGAGCGATGTTCGCCAACGGGTTGTTGATCTCATGGCTCGCCCCGTAAGCCAGCTCCTTCATCGCATCGAGTTTTGCCCGCTCTAATTCTTCGGCAAAGAGTTCGCGATTGTCGCTCATGGCTCGTGTCGGCAGATATTTAGCTCGTTTAGCCCCAGGTCACTGACCCGGCCTTAGCCCCAGGTCAGTGACCCGGGGCTAATTGTAGAAAAAAGCGAATCGCTACTTGGCTTGTATCATATCCATATCAAGCAGTTGGCAAACCGTCAGCGTTAGCTTATCCACATCGAACGGTTTTTTGAGAAAATCATTGGCACCCGCATCGCGTAGCTCCTGGATACGATCTTCCTCAACCATGCCCGAAATACAAACAATGCGGACATTTTTCATTGTGTCGTCGCTGCGAACGAGCCGGCAAACTTCCAAACCGTTGATATCCGGGAGCATCACATCAAGAATCACCACATCAGGGCGAAACTCTTTGATTTGCATTCCGGCACCAAAGCCGTTGTTCACGCTACGAACCTCAAACCGACTATCACGCTCGAAATGATCGACCAACAGGTCCACCAAATCTTGATCGTCATCCACCACCAACAGCCTGCGCCGCCCACTATCGAGCGCATCGGTCGGAATGCCGTTGTCCAGCATGAATGTGTACAACTGCTCGCGCGGAATACGGCGGAAACGGCTCCCTGGAACACGGAACCCTTTAAGTTGTCCTGAATCGAAGCAGCGAATAATGGTCTGCTGGCTAACTTTGCAGATCTTCGCGGCTTCGCCTGTCGTGAAAACGGTCTTTTTCATCGGTGTAACCACCCCTCTCCATAGTTGATGGTGAGACGCCCTCGCCTCTCAAATGACCTTCTTAATGTCCGTCGAGCGTCCCCTCCCAGGGACACATGCCGGACAGGCCACCCGAGGTGCCGTCTTCGTTTGTCAGTAAATAAAATAGCTGGCTCTGAAAAGCTGCCCCACTTACGAGGCTTTCTTGGTCGCCGTTGTTCGCTATAGCTTTCGTGAAGCACGGCAGCCCCGTGAACCCGCCTAGCTTCGCAGACTCTCATGATCCTGCAAACGCCAATCTTCGCCGGAGCCTCCCGTTTAGCCATAGCCACCCGACTTGCCCGAACTACCTGCTACTTGCGGATTATAGGAAAGATAGAGAAAGCGTCAAGATTGAATCGAATGCCATAAGTCACTGTCAGGTAATTGGTTGCACACGATTGGGCGGCTCAAATATCTTGGAGACGAGCCGACCCCATTTACCCTCTCGTCCCTCCTAAATGTGCCATCAGCAGCGCAATATCCGCGGGCGTTACCCCACTAATACGGCTTGCCTGGGCAAGATTCATGGGCTGAATCCGTAGGAGTTTCTCCCGTGCCTCATGGCGCATCTGCGTCAGGCGGCTGTAATCAAAAGTTGCGGGTATCCGCTTATTGGCCAATCGTAATTGCCGATCGACCTCCACTTGTTGTCGGGCGATGTAGCCGGCGTACTTCGTATCGTGCAGGGCCTGCTGAATTGCCTCGGGCGTTCCAGCGGACAGTTCCATCGCCACGTCTGCTGGAGCCATAGCGATTACGGCCTGCCAATCGACCTCAGGTCGCTTGAGATGCTCTGCCAGCGACTGGCCTCGTGTCCGCGTCGAGGCGAGCAACAAAGCAAGGCGATCCACTCCGACTAGCTTCGCTTTGAGTCGATCCTGTCGCCGCTGCGAAACAAGGCCGACCTGTGCTCCGAGGGGCGTCAGCCGGCGGTCCGCATTGTCTTGCCGCAGCAGCAGCCGGTACTCCGCTCGGCTTGTGAACATGCGGTAGGGCTCATCCACGCCACACGTCACCAAATCATCAATCAACACACCCATATAGGCTTCATCGCGCGACAAGATGATCGGCTCTCGATCGGCAATCGCCAGCGCGGCATTCGCCCCGGCGATCAATCCTTGGGCCCCTGCCTCTTCGTAGCCCGTTGTGCCGTTGATTTGGCCCGCAAAATACAAACCTCGGGCGACTTTGCATTCGAGCGTCGGCTTTAACTGATCGGGCGGAGCGTAGTCGTACTCAACCGCATAGCCGTAGCGCATAATCTCAGCCTGCTCGCAACCGGGGATCAGCCGGAACATGGCATCCTGCACATCGCGTGGCAAGCTGGTGGAGACACCGTTAACGTACACCTCCTGTGTATTGCGCCCCTCGGGCTCAAGGAACAACTGGTGCTGCTTCTTCTCCGCAAAACGAACCACTTTGTCTTCGATCGACGGACAATAGCGCGGGCCGCTTGTGTTGATTTGGCCGCTGTACATTGGTGCCCGTTTGAGGTTGGCCAGAATCAATTCATGCACGGCCGGCGTTGTGTAAGTGATATGGCAAGGGATCTGCGGCTGGGAAATCGCTTCGGTAAGAAACGAGAAGGGCTGCGGCTTGTCGTCTCCTGGCTGAAGTTCGCAACGGCTGTAGTCGATTGTCCGCCCATTAAGTCGCGGCGGAGTGCCCGTCTTGAACCGTTCCAATCGAATGCCAAGCCGCTGGAGCGCGCCGCTGATGCCTGCGGTGGTCCCCTCCCCTGCCCTGCCGCCCGCCGTCTTTGCTTCGCCCGTGTGCATGAGCGCTTGCAAGAAGGTGCCCGTGGTTAGAACGACCGAAGGGGCCACGTAAGTGGCACCACCACGTACACGGACGCCAGATACTGAACCGTGGGTGGCTCCTTGCTCCCTAACCTTCTCTACTAAAATATCTTCGACCACTTCCTGTCGCAAACTCAAATTCGGTTGTTCTTCGACAACGCGCTTGATCTCTGCCTGATAGGCTCGCTTGTCGGCTTGGGCGCGCGGGCTGTGCATCGCGGGCCCTTTGCGTCGATTGAGCATACGGAACTGTAGGCCCGTCGCATCGATGGCCCGCCCCATCGCCCCACCCAGGGCGTCGATCTCTCGCACAATTTGTCCCTTACCAACGCCACCGATCGCCGGATTGCAGCTCATTTGGCCAACCGTATCAAGGTTGGTCGTTAGCAGCGCCGTCTTCGCCCCCAACCGCGCGGCCGCCAGCGCCGCCTCCGTACCGGCATGGCCTGCACCGATCACCAGCACGTCGTATTCGTATTTCACATTCATAAACAGCAGGATAGACGACAAACGTCGATTTGGTGAGAGATTATTATAGGATAGGTGGGCCCAACTGTGATAGAATAAGTAAGCGTTCTTTTCAGAGGCCTTTGCAACGCAACGAGAAAACCATGCTATCCGCACTCGATATCCCGGCAATCCGACAATTGGCCGTTCCCGTTTCGGTAGCCCAGTACCATCGCATGGGTGAATTGGGCTTATACGACAAACGGACTGAGTTAATTCGTGGAGTGGTGATCCATAAGATGACAATCTCTCCGCTGCATAGTTTTCTAGTTCAGTATCTTGTCGATCTCTTGAAAAAAACAACGCCCAATGGCTGGCTAGTTCGGCAAGAACAACCACTGACGCTTGCCGATTCTGAGCCTGAAACCGATATTGCCGTCGTAAAAGGTAGCGTTTCGGACTACCGTCATGAGCATCCGCGTAGCGCGAACTTAGCCATTGAGGTCTGCGTCTCCTCCGAAGCGGTCGATCGAAATAAGATCGAACTTTACGCCGAGGCGGGCGTCGAGGAGAGTTGGTTGGTCCTAGCTGAAGAAAAGACCATTGAGGTCTTTTCTTCTCCCAAAAAGGGGCGCTACACCGAAACCGAAAAATTCACCCTCTCCGATAGCTTGTCGCCTTCTCATTTCCCCAAAGCAACCATTTCTTTGAGCCAATTGTTCGGCAGCTAAAACGCGATATGGCAAAAAAGAAAGAGCGTTGCCCCTGGGCAGAAGCCTCGGACTCCGAGCGCACCTACCACGACACCGAGTGGGGCGTGCCGCTGCGCGACGACCATCGGCTGTTCGAGTTGCTCACGCTTGAAGGGGCCCAGGCGGGGCTTTCCTGGAGTACTATTCTCAATAAACGTGATGGGTACCGCCGACTCTTTGCACAATTCGACCCCGTGAAAGTTGCTCGCTTTACGGACAAACGAATCGAAAAGCTACTCACCGATCCGGCCATCGTCCGCCATCGTGGCAAAGTGGAATCAACGGTCTCCAACGCGAAAGCCGTTCTGGCATTACAGAAAGAAGTCGGTTCGCTCTCCGAGTTTGTCTGGTCGTTTGTCGATGGCAAGCCGGTCCAAAATCGCTTTACGGTGATGTCCGAGGTCCCTTCCGAAACGCCCGACTCGAAGGCAATGAGCAAAGAACTCAAGCGGCGTGGCTTCCGCTTCGTCGGCCCCACCACCTGCTACGCCTTCATGCAAGCAGCCGGTTTGGTGAACGATCACTTGGTAAGCTGCCCCTGCTATTCGGTAGTAAAAAGTCTCGCGCAGAGACGCGGAGACGCAGAGAAAAAAAGACTCGGGTAGACCGTTCCGGAGAGGCTACCTATTTTCCTCTCTGCTGTCTCCGCGTCTCTGCGTGAAATCTATTCCACAAGCAATCCGAGCAATGCCTCCGTCTGCGCTGGTGTCCCGACCGAGATACGTAGGCCATCAAAACCGCCACGCCAGTCATAACGCATGTAGCGGACCAGGATGCCCCTCTC
>JAJRUA010000148.1 GCA_024278035.1 Planctomycetota bacterium
ACTCAAGGGGGATAGGTAGCGAACTAGGACCGCTTGTCTCAGGGAGTCGTAAAATCGTCCGTCACACGTCGTCTCTTATTGGCTCATAGGGGGCCGGTCCGCGGAATCGGCGAAGTCAGCCCAGAGCTTCCAGGTTAACCAGGTTTTGGTGTTGTTCCAAGCAGCTTGGGGATTTTTATGCCCTAGCCGCAGGCGGGAGCCGTGGTTTTCCCTGCTTTCCGCAGCTTCCGCCTGCGGCTGGGACTCTACTTTTCCTTGCCTCCTTACAGTTCGACCGGAATCTCCACGCCGTCCAGGAAGCTGGCAAGTGATTTCGATCGGTATGGCTGCTGGAGCTTTCGGACCGCTTTGGACTCGATCTGCCGAACCCGTTCGCGGGTGACGGAGAAGATTTTCCCGACCTCTTCGAGCGTGTAGCTGTAGCCGTCGGTGAGGCCGTAGCGGAGTTTGATGATCTCCCGTTCGCGGAAGCTTAACTCCTCCATCACGTCTTCAAGTCGCTCTTTGAGATTTTCGAGATGGGTATCGTACAGCGGATCAACCACTCGTTTCTCCTCAAGGAATTCGCCGAAGTAATTTTCCTCGTGATCGCCAACCGGCTGGTCCAGCGACAAGGGCTGACGCGTCATTTTGAGGATGCACGCCGCGTCATCGATCGTCATGCCGGTGATATCGGCAACTTCATCAGCGTTCGGTTCGCGGCCATTGTCTTGGACGAATGCCGCTGACACGGCCCGGATTTTGCTCATCGTATCGATCATGTGAACCGGCAAACGAATCGTGCGGCTCTGGTCAGCAATAGCCCGTGTGATTGCCTGACGAATCCACCAAGTGGCATAGGTGCTGAACTTGTAACCCCGGGCGTGCTCGAACTTATCCACAGCTCGCATCAAGCCGGTGTTCCCCTCTTGGATCAGGTCCAAGAAGCTCAAGCCACGGTTTCGGTAACGCTTGGCGATGGAAACCACCAACCGCAGATTGGCTGCTGAGAGCCGTCGTTTTGCGGCGTCGTACTTTTCGCGACGTTCCTTGGAGCGGGCGACCAAGTGGGCAAGCGTCGCGGGGCTCTCATGCGTGATCCGCATGAGGTACCGTAGTTCGTGCCGAAGCTCTTGCTCATGGCCACTGCCTAGCAAACTGTCGGGATTCGCCAGTTGTTCTTTGATGATCGCCATGCGATGACCAATTTCGTGCAATTGATCCATGATCGGAATCAAACGCTGGATGCGAAGATTCATTTCTTCGATCAATCGAATCACCTTATTGCGACGAACAATCAACCGACGCCAAGCCGCCCGACGTACGGCGGGAGTCTCACGTTGGTCAATGGCTTGCAAATAATCGGGCGTGTTCTTTGCGAGGAGTCCGCGCATGGTCTCCAGATTGGGACCAATTCGCTGCAAAACTCGCTTTTTCTCAGGAGCGTTGGTCACGGAAATTTCGATCGTCCGGTCCAATCGCAACTCTTTGCGAGAAACCTTCTCCAAAAGATCGACCGCACCGTGCAAGACAAAGTCGTTGCATAGCATGGTCCGTCGAAACTTGGTGCGGGTTTTTTCGATCGACTTGGCCGAATCCACTTCTTCGTCCCGATTGAGCATAGGGATTTCGCCCATCTGCATCAGGTACATTCGGACCGGGTCATCCACATGCGACTTTCCGGTTCCCTCATCAAGCATTTCGGCTGTGCGGGTCCTCGTCGCCTTCACGGGTGGCTGCTTTTCCCGCCCGCCGCCATTTTTTGCGTTTCCGTTGAGGGGCTTTCCCTTAGGGGGGGCCTCGGCGACAGTGTTACGAGATCGGGGCACGGCGAACTCTCAAAGGGGGTGCAATGAAACCGAGATGAGTGATGAGTTACGTGAACCGACTGATGCACTCCCGATACCAGTGGCTCGCTCAGAGTGCCCCAAGGCCCTCCAACCTCATTGCTAACAGGGACTTACGAACAACGCCACGAATTGGCGCGAGTGGCCCCCATGTCCTGGAAAAGCCACCAAACGCTTGACGCGGTTGCGAAGAAGCATCGTTTGCCGAACACAACAAGAGGGGGCGAATCGCTTCAATCACTTGAACCCATACAAAGCGACCTAGGAAGAAAAGCAGGCTGGCACATGGACTGCCGAGTCATGGAGGAATAAAGAAAAAATTGAACCACAACGGAACGACGAAAAAATTCTGTGGATGCCACGGCTGGGCAAGCCAGGCAGTGGCACCCAAAATAGATAAGCTTTTACACCGTTCTTTTTTCCCTTGAGCAACCGATCACCATGACGACCATTCGTCTCGCCTCCGCCACTCGCGTTGCTTTGTCGGCGTCTTCCTCGGGGGGGGACGCACCGACGGACGATGGCGTTTCTTATGCGCTGCTTGATTTGTCCGCCGAAGTTCCGTCGGTAGTCGAAAGCAAAATTCGCACGATCTTGCCTCGCTTTGCCGCACGGCTTTTCTTGCAAGGTGAGTTACGATTGATCATTGCCTCAGGCCGACTCGAACCGAAAGCGGCGGCAAGCGTCGTTGCCGACGTGCTCGACGCAGAGATTCCCTTGGAACGGACGCTGGGCGTCGTGCTGGGAGAGAGCTTGCTTGATCGGCTTGAAGAATTGGCGATTGCCGGTTGTTCGCTCGAGAGATGGCATGCTAAGGGCCACCTGCTAGACGAGCCGATTCCCCCTGCCGCAATTTGGGCTTCTACCGGGGCGGGGCCCATCGTCGAATCCTTGGCAGCCGGGTCGTCGATCGTCGTCACCCAAGCGGCCGACATCGGCACGATGGCCATTGCCGCCGCCGCAGAGACGTTTGCATGGCCCTTTGATGCTTTGGAACGTTACGCCGAGGCGGCGGCTGCCGCGCGATTCGCTTTGCAACATCAAGCGGACGCCCTACTAAGCAATGAGGGGGCTCAAGTCCCCTTCACAGACAGGGTAAGTGATCTCGCCGAAGAATCGGTGACTTTGCCGGACTTGTCTTACGCGGCGACGTTTCGAGAGAAAAAAAACGAGATAACAACCATGCTCTCCGAGGTAAAATCCCTGGGAACGGAACGCCGTGTCGTGGCCACGATCCCTGCTGGTGCGGCACTGCGATCCTTAATCTCACTGCCAAGCGATAGGGACTCTCAATTGCTTCGCGACCGTTTGCAGGAGTTCTCCCCTGCAGGAGTCTCCCTGTCCATAATGCAAGTCGATGACCGCTCTTTTTTTCTTCAAGTCCTTGGACAACACACGGCCGACGTTGTCGAAGCGGCACAGCACTTGGAATTGCTGTGTGAACCACAGCATGGCCTTGCCCTCCTCAAGCGGCCACTCCTTCGGGATATCACGCCTTGTTTCCAGCGGTGGAACACCGAAGTCCCGCTCGAATTGCTAGAGTACGGTGTCGATGTCCGCCGAACACCCGACTGGCTTGATGGTTAGTTTTCCTACCCTCTTTCCACTGCCGCCCCCCCCACATTTTTTATGACGGTCCCTTCTATGATTACTCCAAGCAACACGGTCGGACTCCGCGTGGATGGCCCCGTCGCTACCATTTCGCTCTGTCGCCCCGACGATGGCAACGCGCTCACGCGGTCGATGCTTGCCGAGCTGCGAGAAGCGATCTCCGACGTGCATCAAGAGAAGCGAGTACGCGCGATTATTTTGACCGGCACAGGCGAATCGTTTTGCCTAGGCCGTGACCTGAGAGAGCATGAAGCGACCGAGAACGAGGTGGACGACTTGGCCCGTTGGGGGGAGAACGCCAACGAATACCGAGAGCTCCTCTCGGCAATGCTTGAGCTTCCTAAACCCTTTATCGCGGCGGTGAATGGGCCTGCGGCGGCTGGCGGGGCGGGGCTTGTGCTGGGGTGCGACGTGGTGATCGCTTGTGAGGCGGCTCCTTTTGGCTTTCCTGAACCGCGGCGGGGAGTCGTAGCGGGGGTCGCGGCCCCTCTCTTGGCCTACCGATACGGGGCCGGCATCGCCGCCCGGTTGTTAGTTACGGCCGAAATGATCCCTGCCGCCGAGGCCTATCGGCTGGGCATCTACCACGAATTGGTCGCCCATGAGCTGCTCTGGGCCCGGGCGGCCGAGATCGGTCGCCACTGCGCCACCCTGGCCCCCCAAGCAATGCAGCTCACCAAGCGGCTTCTTTACGAAACAATTGGCGAGCAACTGGGAACCCAACTCACAGGCGGAGCCATCGCCAGCGCCACGGCCCTCACAACCGAAGCCGCCCGCGAAGGCCACGCGGCCCACTCCGAAGGCCGTGAGCCGGAGTGGCTGTAAAGTGTCGGGCCCTACGCTCCGTTTCGAGGCAATTCCCAACTATTTTCACTTTTTTTCGTCCATCGATTTGCCTCCCTTGGAAACGTAACCTATTTATTGAGTGCCGGGTGATCGAATCGCCTCGCCCTTATCGCCACTTATTTTTACGTTTTCCACACGATTTTCACTCAGGCTTCCCCCTCCTAGAGAAAACTGCGGCGTTTTGATAACGCCCGAAAAAGGCAAACCTGCTGCGAAGCAGGGGCGCAAAGCCATGGGTCTCACGCCGGTGAGATCGCCAGGTCGCCGGTCGCTCAACGACTCGTGGCTTCTCTCACCCTTTTTTGGGAGAGACATTTCATGGCTGATTCTCTTATCACTTTTGCCGGTCCCTTTGGCCCCCTTTGCTACGCGGCTGACGCATCGGCCCAGCCGCTCGTTTCGCCGTATCAGGATTGGTGCCGACGGCCGTCAGACGACTCCGCGGCCTCCCGCGTCGTCGTCACCGACCGCCGCCCCACGGGCACCTACTCACCCGGCTCGTCCCCCAGCTAGCTCTCTCCTTTTTCGGGACCCTTTGTTAGGGCCCCCTTTCTTCGGGAGAGGTTCGTTGGGTCCGAAGGTGTCCCCAAAAAGACCTGGGTACCTGGCGAGCCTCTCCCACTTTTTTTGCCATTCCCGCCTGTTTTTCAGCTTTTTCCGTAAATATTCTGCTCGGCGAGCGGTGGGGCGTAAGCCCCCCGATGACCTCTCATAGCAACAGGGCCACCAATTCCGTCGGGGGGCCAACGCCCCACCGCTCGCCTTTATTTTCGCCTGGAAGACGAGGCTATAGCGGTCGAGGCGGTGATTTGCTAGTCTGTGGGGCTACGAATTATCGAATCGCGACGCCCCCAGGGAAATCCCCCGAGAGGCAAGTCGCTCGCCGGGAGTACATGAGTCATGGCCAAAAGCGGAAAAAGAAAGAAAAAAGTCGAAAGCGTTTTCCTCGTTTGCGAGGAGACGGGCGATTACAACTACACGATCCGGCGTAAAGGCGGGGGTGAGAAGCTCAAGCTCAAGAAGTTCTGTCCGCGGTTGCAGCGTCACACGCTGCATATCGAGAAGAAAAAGTAGCTTTGCAGCACGTCTCAAAGTTGTCTGGTTATCCAGTCTTCCTCGACCGCTGGATACTTCCCGAAGGGTTAGGGGTAGGGACTCTAAGGAAGAAAGGAACGGTTCGCAAGATGTGTCGTTTCTTCGTTCCCACCTTCTACTTCGTCTCCTTTCACGCATCACGGACGAGATGGCCAAGCGTTGGCGACTAGCGACGCACGATCCGGTCCGGATCGCCTCTTTGGAAAAAGCGGCCGGTGTTTCGCCCGTCGTTGCCCAGTTGATGGTTGCCCGGGGAATCGACGACTCGGAAGAGGCACGAGCGTTTCTCGATCCCAAGCTCACCGGCTTGCGTGACCCTGAGCTACTGCCCGGTGTCCCTCAGGCTGCCGACCTGCTTTACGAATCGATTCGTTCGGAAGAAGCGATCGTCGTCTACGGCGACTACGATGCCGACGGCATGACCGCCTCGGCCATTCTGCTTCGCTGCCTTCGGCTACTGGGGGCAAAGGTCCGATCGTATGTTCCTCATCGCATTGAAGAAGGGTACGGCCTGAACACCGAAGCGATTGAGCGACTCGCTGCGCAAGGCACGCAAACCATCGTCACGGTCGATTGCGGTATCGCCAGTCTTGCCGAAGCAGACCGAGCCCAAGAGCTGGGCCTCAAGCTCATTATTACCGACCATCACCAAATGGCCGATCGGTTGCCCAATGCGGCGGCCATCGTCCACCCCGATCTACCCGGATGCGATTATCCCTTCACGGGGCTCTGCGGTGCGGCGGTCGCTTTCAAGCTCGCTTGGGCCCTCTGCCAGCGCGCGACGGACACGCCGCCCCAGCGGGCCCATGGCGAAGCCAAGCGAGTCAGCGAGCCGATGCGACGGTTCCTCATGCAGGCCGTTGGTTTGGCGGCCATTGGCACCGTAGCCGATGTTGTTCCCTTGATCGATGAAAACCGTATTCTTGTTCGTAACGGGCTCAACGCCCTCCGGCACTTTCCTGTGCCCGGCATAACGGAACTTGAACGCGTCTGCCAACTTACGAAAAAACCGGAGCTTAGCAGCGAGGACCTCGGTTTCTCAATCGCCCCGCGGCTTAATGCCACCGGTCGGCTCGGCCAAGCGGAGTTGGGGGTTGAGCTACTCGCCACGACCGATCCTCGCCGTGCTGCTGAATTGGCCGATTACATTGATGAACTCAATGAGACTCGCAAATCGGTCGAACGCTCCGTACTGCTCGCCGCGCGCAAGCAGGCCAAGCAAAAGTTTTCGCCCGAAGACGATCCGGCGCTCGTCCTGGCCGACCATGATTGGCACCCGGGCGTTATCGGCATTGTCGCGGGCAAACTGGCCGAACAGTACCATAAGCCGGTCGTCATCATCGCGCTCGACAAGTTGGGCGTGAAACCGGGCACGGGTTCGGGACGTTCGATCCCCGGTTTTAATTCGCACGAAGCCTTTATTTCCACTTCGGAGCACCTCGAAAGCCATGGGGGCCATGCCGCTGCGGCCGGTCTTCGTATCGCGGAGTCGAACCTCACCGCTTTCCGCTTGGATTTCTGTGCCCTTGTTGCCGAGCGGCTTGGCTCGGACGGCCAGGGAGGGGAAATCGATATCGATGCGGAGACCCCACTTGCCTCGTTGACCTACCAAGCGGTCACCCAGATCGAACGGCTCGCTCCCTTCGGCCACGGCAACCTCCGTCCGACTCTCTGCACGTCGGGCGTCCATCTTGCCAGCCCACCGCGTCGCATGGGGGCCGCCGGTCGTCACTTATCCGTAGAGCTAGAGCAGCACGGCATAAAAATCCGTGCCGTCGCCTTCGGTGAAGGGGATTGGGAAGAGCCACTGAAGCAGGCAGGCGGCCCCCTCTCCATCGCCTTCCGACCGGTTATCAACACCTTCCGAGGCTACAGCTCGGTCGAGGTACACCTGGAAGACTGGAAGCCAACCTAAGCCAACATGGCAGAGCCACGGAAGGCGAGCGGGTAAGGCGTAAGCCGCCCGATAACATCACGGCAAAGCGACTTCCGTCGGGCGGCTGACGCCTTACCCGCTCGCCTTGCACACTGCTGCATCAGTGGCCTACAAATTCCGGCTCGACTAGCTCTGGAAGAACGCCCGCCTCAAAGCCTTTCTTTAAGAAGAGCCGAACCGCTTCGCGGCCTTTTTCGCTGAAGTCACGGGTCCAGTCGTTGACGTACATGCCGACGAACTTGTCCGCCTTGGCGCTGTCCAGGTCACGCCCGTACTGCAAGGCATAATCGAGCGCTGCCGTTCGATTGTCGAGGCCATACTCGATGCTTTCTTTTAGGAGCCGCTCCACTTCAAGAATGGTCTCCGTGCCGAGGTCCTTGCGGATAGCGTTCGCACCAAGCGGCAGCGGCAGGCCATCGGTCTCTTCGTACCACCAGACGCCCAGATCAACGATCAGCTTGAGGTCTTGGTCACCGTAGGTAAGTTGGCCTTCATGGATCAAAAGCCCCGCGTCGATTGGCTGGCCCTTGTATTCACCCGCCGCGACAGCGGGGATGACCTCGTCAAACGGAACCAAGACATGGTCAAAGTCTTGACCAAGATAGAGACGCAAAGCGAGCATCGCACTCGTCAACTTGCCCGGGACGGCAATTCGTTTTCCTTTAAGCTCTTCGGTCGAGCAGCCTTCGCGAGCCACAACCATCGGGCCGTAGTTATCGCCCATGCTCGCCCCACAATTGCACAACAAGTACTTGTCTTGCAAGAAGGCGTAAGCGTGGATGCTCACGGCAGTCAGCTCCAGCTCACCTGTGAAGGCCCGCTGATTGAGCGTCTCGATATCGACCAGTTCATGGGTGAACTCGTAGTCACCCGTATCGATCGAGTCCTTCGCCAAGGCGTAGAACATGAAGGCATCGTCAGGATCAGGGCTGTGGCCGACACGGATCAACTGCTTAGTCATCATCGGGGCAGAGCGGGGGCGGAGGGTTGGCTGGAAACGGGGGATAAACCCTAAAGCCTACGGCCTTCCGTCCCACGGCTCAAGCCTCTAAAGAGAGCCCTAGAGGGGCATCCACGGACTTCATGTGGGGCATTGGGGCCGTCTTGTGGCTTGCGGGAGCCTCACGCTTTGCCTTGGTCTCCTCAGAAGTGACCTTCTCACAAGCCTGACGCCAAGTCTCTTGCTGAAACTCCAGAATCTTGATTGCCTCAGCCATCAACTTATAATCACCGTTCGCATAGGCACTCGTCAGCCTTGAATAGACGAACTCGTACAGTTGACCCAGCTTCTGGTTGATCTCCCCTTCGCTATGGCGAACGCCGACCAAAAGCTCACCGACGATCTTCATCGCACGCAAAATTGCCGGGTTCGCCAGTTCTTCGTCCTCTCGCATGAGCGCCTTCTCGCCTTCGCGGCAAAACCGGAGCGCTCCGTCGATCAACATCAAATGAAGCTGCGGGCCCGAGGCGGTCGTGACACGGGCTTCAAGATATTCGCGTTGGCGGTTGGAAGACATGATAAAACCTAAGGACGGTCAGGAGGAAAGGTAAGGACGGTCAAGGGATCGAAAACTAGCGGTTACCTGTTGTTAGCACGGCGACCAAAGAGACCCGAGCTGATGGTTTGGCTAAGACCATTCAGCACACCCAAATCGTTTTGCATTTTTGAGATCGTTTCTTCCAGCGTAAAAAACTCGGTGAGCAACCGTTGTCGCTCGTTCTCGAGTAAATCGTTCATGCTAGAAAGCCGCAATTCGTTGGTTTCGATCTTACGAGAAATCGTGTCGTCACGTTGACTGAGGACCGAGTTCTCGTCGTCGGAGAGTCGATCAATCGCCTCCGTGAACTTGGTAACAACACCTCGCGAGTCATCAAGGAACAGATTCTCAAGGGCCTCGGGACTGTTTTCAAAAGCTTCTTCCAATTTGGCTCTATTGAGCGACAGTTTGCCATCGGCACCCAGGCTGATACCCACCGACTCGAGCGAAGAAAACTCTTCGCCAATCCGGAATCGATTCGTAACAATGTTTGCCAGGATCGTGTCGGTTTGCAACGCTGCGTTGGAACCGAACAAGACGCCGGTCTCAAACGTTGTCGAATCGAACGAGGTGAGATTCTGCAGTGTCGTACGAACGGAATTGTAAGCGTCGATAAAGGACTCGGCGGCACTGACGATAGACGAATCGTCTTTTGCTACATCAATGGTCACCGGGTCGATAGAAGTTTTGTTGATCGTGAAATCAACGCCACTAATCACATTCGAGAACGTATTGGAGCTTGAAACAATCGGCTCGCCGCCGGTGCCGCCCGCGGTGTCACCGATAAGAACCACCGCGTCGCGGGCCCGGCCCACTTGGCCAAAGGAGAAATTGAGCTGCGACTCGTCGATGAGCAGTTCGTTGGACACGCCCGGCTCATCTGAAACAATGGAAAGTCGGTAGCCGTTGGCGTCTTGGAAGACCGAGGCCGTGATGCCTGCTCCCAAGCTATTGATCCGGTCGGCCAAGAGCCCTAACGAGCCGTCGGCTTTCTCGGTGCTGAGCAAACCAGGGTTGAAAATTCTCTGCGTCTCGGCAGCGGTGGCTGGGGCTGTGCCTGCGATTTTAAGATCCGCCGCCGCGGTTCCGGAGCTTCCGCGATCAGATATCTCAAGCTGGAACACGCCGCCCGTGGTGTCAAGTATCTCGATACCAGCGCCCGAGCCGCTGATTCTCGCTTCGACAGAAAATCCCTTCGCTGCGGCAGCGTCGTTAATCGACTGCAGGACTTCTTCGACAGTCGTTTGGTCTTGAATCGTAACGAAGAACCCGGCGTTTGCGCTCTCTTCGTCGTCGGGGTCGATCGTCGCCGGCTTAACGTAAAAAGTCCCTTTGCCAATCCCGTTGCCATCGTTAAGCGTTGCGAGCGCCGTTGAGCCATCCCCCACGGCAAGCGTTGCCAAATCAATCGACACGCTGGACGAGCCGTTAATCGTCTGCTGGCCACTCCCGTTGGTCACAACGACACCATCGAGGTTGAGGTCGGCCACGGTCGATTTCGACCCGATTTGGGATATCTTGAGCGTTTCCGATCCGTTGGTCGAATCGGTGATCAACAGGCCGTCACCACTCTGGTTGATACTTGCCGTAATTCCGTTCGCGATGCCCGCAGTATTGATAAGGCTCACCACATCGCCCAGTGTCTCCGCTTCATTGCCCGTGGAGTCGAGGCTAATCAGGGCACTTTCAACACCTTCACTGTTCGTGATGCGGAAGTCGCCCAGGTCGATCCCCTTCCCGCCATTGAGCGTACTCAGTTGGGTCGAGGCGCTAAGCGTACGTCGCCCGAGGGAGCCACTGTTGACGGAGGTTCGATCGGCATCGACGGCAATGCCCAAGTCCGTGGCGGTCGTCGTCGCACCACTGTCGGCAATCACCAAGTTGCCCGACCCCCCCGAAGTATCCTCAAGAATAAGCCCATTACGACTGTCATTCACCCGGGCCGACACGCCCACGCCTGAGGCGTTGATGGCATCGACGACCTCGTTGATCGTCTCCGCCCCTGACAGGACAACCGTTGCTGTCGCCCCGTTCCGGTCAGTGATGTCGATGTCGCCAAGATCCAAACCGGCACCGCCGCGTAGGCTAGCGACCAATGTGTCTTGCAATCCGCCGGCGATGCGCGTTCCCGTTACGGTCACCGAGGCGTCGCCATCGTAGACAATTCCCAGGTCGTCTGCCGCTGTTCCGTTGGTTAGGTCATTGTTTTTTATAACCAGATTCTGCGAGGTCGATCCGGTATCGTCGACAATTTCCAAGCGTTTTCCATCTGCCGAGATGCTCGCCGTAATTTTCCCTGTAAGGTCGTCATCCTCGTTGATGCGATCCAGCAAATCGCCAAGCGTTGCTGCACCGGTAAGGTCCACTCCGCCAGTCGTGCCGTCCCCCAGCTCAAAGAGCAGGTCGTCGACCTCAAGTTCTTCCGTGCTGTCCGTACTGTAGATGCCGATCCCATCGTTGAGTGTCGAGAGTTTTGTATCACGGCTCAGATAAAAAACATCCGCACCAGTGGCGGTATCCGTGGCGACGTTAATGCCTGACAGGCCAAGACTCGCGGCGGTCGTTCCTCCGCCCACTTCTTGAACTCGCAGATTGCCGGCACCACCGGTACTGTCCGACAGTACCAATTGGTCACCGTTGGCCGAAGCCGTAATATCAATATCCGAGCTGTTATTGATCGCAACGAGAACATCATCGATCGTCTGCGCACCACGCAAGTCGATCACGCCCGACTGCCCATCACGGTCGGTTATTTTGATACTCCCGGCCTTGAAGCCGGCTCCTCCACTGAGGTCGCTAAGCGAGACCCCCTTGTCAACATTTCCGCCAAAGCGAACCGACAAGGTACCCGATCCCAAGTTGCTAGGATCGGCGATCGAGTCGGAGAGAAACTGGCTAGTTGAAGCCGTCTGCAGAGGCGTAAAGGAAAAACTCCCCCTCGCTGGCGTCGCGTCTTCTTGGATGGTTGCCGTGAGGATCGTCTCGTCGCTCGTCGTAATCGAGCGAGAGTCGAACGTCCCCTGGCTGAACGACGTGGTCGAGAACCGCAAGGCTAGCAAGGTCGCCGAAAGTTGGTTAACCGCCGTCTGCTCCCCGAGCAGTGCCACGTTCTGCGTCCTCAGATTATCGCGCGGACGCCCCGCGATCGCCATCAAACGATTGACCGTATCTTCAATGTTGATGCCGGTGATCAGGCCGATGCTGGACTGTATCGTGGACATAAGCGGCTATCGGGGGAGTTAAAACGGGAGGCGGGGTAACTCTAGGTTTACAACTCTAGGTCACCCTCCTTGCGCAGTGGGCTAGTGCGTAGGCGGATAGTGCGTAGGCGCGGCGCGCACGTCTGCGTAGTTCTTATCGGCCAGGAAGACCTTGCGGCTGGAGGCAGATTTTGGCGGTGACCCGCAGGGGGGGGCTATTTGGCATAATAAAAGCCCCACGGGGCGAGCTTTACCCCCCCGGGATGGGTGCAAAGTCAAAAAAAGTGGGGTAGCCGCAGGCGGAAGCCGCGGTTTTTCAAGGCCGGCCAGCGGCTACCATCGAAGAATAGGACTTTGCAGTTCTCTTGCCCCCCCCCACAACAAAAAGAAAACCGGCCCAGTTCCCCGTAGGAAACCGAGCCGGTTGGTTACTTCTTTCAATTTCACAACCGTTAGGCCGTGTTGACTCCTATCAGGTTCAACCCAAGGGGGCTTAACCGAGGAGGGCCAACACGTTCTGTGGGTTCTGGTTGGCGATCGACAGCACCTGCGTACCCGACTGAACCAGAATCTGCGAACGTGTGAGGTTCGCCGTTTCGGCAGCGAAGTCAGCGTCACGGATTTGGCTTTCGGCTTCGCTCAGGTTGATAAGCGTGCTACCA
>JAJRUA010000149.1 GCA_024278035.1 Planctomycetota bacterium
GCAGCGTCTCGATGAAATTGTCGCCGGGGTCCGTGGCGGCGACTTCCCCATGAGCAACCCGGACAAAGATTGTAGCCGGCAGTGTGAGTTCAGCACCATCTGTCGGGTCCAGCAGGCAAGAGCTATCGGCAAGGTGGCTGTGGAATGATGGCTGACCACTGGAAGTCAAACTCGCAGTGTTCGCGTTGACACTGCCGATTTTACCCGTGAACGGATATATTACGACCCATGTCTTACCGAACCATGTCACAAAACTCTTTCCCCAAGCCTGCCAAGCCGCTTCGTGCGATCGCCTTTGACATGGACGGCCTATTAGCCAGTAGCGAAGATGTTTATGAGCAAGTGGGTACGGATTCGCTCGGGCGTCGTGGCAAGACGTTTGACGATGGCCTTCGGCAAGCGATGATGGGTCTCCCGGGGCCCGCGGCTTTGCAAGTGATGATCGATTGGCATGACTTGGACGACACGGTCGCCGGTCTTATCACCGAGACGGAAAAAATGTTTTGGGACATCGCAGGAGATCGCCTGCAAGCCATGCCCGGCGTTGTGGAGTTGTTCGACCGCCTCGACGAAACGGACCTCAAACGAGGGGTGGTGACGAGTGGTTTTCGTGCCTATGCGGATCGGGTTCTTAGACTGATTGGCGTACGTGATCGTGTTGAGTTTGTCGTTACCGCTGACGACGTCGCACAAGGCAAGCCGCACCCCGAGCCTTTTCTCCAAGCGGTCGATCGATTTGGCATCGAGCCGGCAGAGATGCTCGTACTAGAGGACAGCAGCAACGGTTGCCGGGCAGGAGTCGCTGCCGGGGCTTTTACGATTGCTGTGCCCAACCTCCACACGGCCGCTCACGATTTCCCGGACGTCGCTTTTGTTGCGGAGACGCTCCGCGATCCAAGGATCGCCCATGTGCTGGGACTCCCGTAAGCAACGCTAGCAGGCCGCAAACTCTGCCTCACCCTCCTACGCCTGCCTGCCGATACACCTTCTAACAGCACGTCCCAAAACCTTCAGGTACTTCGGTCTTTCTCGACCGCTGAATGCCTCCCTGTGGGTTCTGGGATAGGCTCTAAGCGATACGCTGCTCACTCGGGCGGCGTAGTGCGCGTAGTTTGGACGCCGACAGAAGGTGATAAAATGGGCAAAGGGATCCTCGCACTCGTAGCCATTGGCCTGATGACTGTTTCACACCTGGGCTGCCGCGCATGTGGCACGTGCTACGATTACGCATCGCCCGTCTCCGGAGCCGAGTGTGGCCAATGCAGCGGCGCTCGTGCAGGATCGTGCTGTAGCACGGGGCCCGCTACTAGTACAGGGCCTGCTACGGACGGCCCGATTTTTGACGAAGGCGTTCTAATCGATCAAACGCCCACGGTGGCCCCCATCGCCCACTGACCTTGCTAGCGGCCACGCGGCTCGGCGGGCAGATCGTCTTCTGGCCGGCGGTGCGTCCGGTTAAAAACCTCGGGGTCAAACTCGTCTCGTGGCTTTAGCGGGGTTAGAACGCCCCCCACCGTCAACTTTGCTGGGCGCAATTTGTCCGGACGAAGTCTATCAGCGTTTGCTGTAATGGTTTCTGCGACCGGCTCTTCATGTGTCACTTGCGTGAACTCCTCTTCAGGCGACGCCGCTGCTACCGCGTCGGGCTGAGCCGCGGCGACTGCTGTGATCCATGCTTCGATTCGCGTGAGCCACTCTTCGCGTCGATTGCCTCGGAAGGGGATGACATCATGGTGCGGGCCACGAGCCGCTGTGAGCAAGGGACTCATCGCCGGGTTCTTAATGTCGATCGCCCGCAAAGTAGTTCGCAGATTGTGTTGCGTGGAGCGTGCATTGGCGTAACCGTACAGAAGCCTTCGGTCGAGAGAAAAACTCTCCGCCCCTTCATTGGCATGGCAACCGCTGGTCGAACAATTGTTCACCAAGAGCGGTTGGATGTGACGGGTAAAGTGCTTGAGTCCCCCCTCGGGAAGAACGAGTGGCTTGTCGAGGGAAGTCCCTTCCGCAGGTTTGTCGGGCGATGGCTCTTCAGCAAAAGCTAATTGGATGCCACCTTTTGGTTCAACCTCTTTCGGTTCGATTTGTGTTTTTTGGCTGAGCAACATCAAACGTCGCTCGATCAGGGCGACTCGTTTCGACTGGGGGGCCGAGCGGCGAGCTTCGAGCAATTCCCGCGACGCTTCGGGCCACATCTCTTGGCGAAGGCACCATTCCGCCAGACCGAGGCAGTCATCGACGGTCCGGGCCTCAGCGGCTCGTCGATTGCGGAGCCACTCGTAGGCCTCTTGACGCGACCGAACGACCGTTGCCACGTCGGCTTCCCGCAGCCGAATCTCGCTGCCGGGGCCAGATACGAAGACGCTGTTCTTCCCCTGGCGTATTTCCCCTTCCAAGAGAGAACCGTTACGCATCAACACCACGTCGGCCTGGGCAGGCTGTAAGGGCAGTATCGACAAGGCCCAAAGCGTTAGGCACAGAACGACCAGCGGATTACGGGGAGAAACCATCGTGAACGGAGCGTAGGGGGCTCCTCCAGCTCCGTCAACACTGGCAATAGGGCTCTGGTGAGGCTAAAATTGATCTAGCCACTAACAGTGGCTGCTAGCATTCCCCGCGTCTGGGCTACAACCGTCTATGTTGGAAAAACGTCGTGTGTTGTTTGCCGGCCACGTCCAGGGGGTTGGCTTCCGCACTACTGCTGCACAGCTTGCCAAGAATTACAACGTCACGGGCTCTGTCCGCAACCTTGAGGATCGCCGAGTCGAACTAATCGTCGAAGGCGACAAAACAGAAATCAACAACTTGCTCACCGCCATCCGCAATTGCTTCGATGGCTCGATTCGGGATGAGACAAGCGAAACTTTTCCTGTGGCGGGACAATTCACCCAGTTTAAGATCGTCTTTTAACCCCGGGTCAGCCATCCGGGGCTAAAAAAACGGCTGACCAAATTCTCCTCCCTGCTCTTTTATTTTATTCCTGTCTTTATGATCCCCGTGTTTATGCCCGTCGCTCTTCCGCTTGCCAACTTAATGCTGTGGATCACTCCCCTGTGGATGCTATCGCTCGGCGTGACGATCGGTTTGATGGTATTGGCCTTGCTCTGGGGCCTGCTCTGGTTGGTCAATCGTAACGGAGCTGAGCAAGCGTGGGTTTCAGTTAGCGAAAGCGTGCTGATGCCAATCCTCTATCTGGGCGCTGCCATGGCAGCGTTCACCGTGATGGGAGCGGCGCAAATGCCGGTGAAGGAGGTGCTCGAATCGCTCAAGCGACTCCCCTCGGCTGGAGAGACCACCCTCACCCAAACGATTGAACCTCGCAGCGCCGATGTCTCGGTGCCCGTCACACTGATCGCCGAAGAAGTCGTCTCTTACGAGATAAACAGCGACCAAGACGTGCGAGTTGCCGCCGATTCGAAGATGGCCTACGCGGCCCCGGCTGCGGTGGTGGCTGGCGATGAGCCCTACACCTGGAACACCAAAAGCAAGTACCCGCGTGGCTTCCGCGGCGAGGTAAGTGAAGTTTTCGTCACCAATGAAAGCGACGCTCCTGCCGAGGTGACCTTCACTTTCAGGTCGGAAATCGGCTTGCCCGAAGTACGCCGCCTGCCCATGATTGCCCTGTCGGTCGTCGGGATTTTTCTGGCTTATGTACTCCTTCGCTGGCTAGCGCCGAACGTCTCGAACATTGCTACGGCAACGGCAAAAGAGGCCATTTCCCAACCGATGTTCCTGCTGTTTTTGCTCGGCGGAGCGGTGGCGCTCATTTGTTTTATCTACGTTCCTTACAACACGTTTGGCGAAGACGTGAAGATGCTCAAGGACTCGGGCCTCTCGACGATCATGGTCCTGGCGATTCTGTTTTCTGTTTGGACCGCTAGCGTATCGATTGCGGACGAGATTGAGGGCAAGACGGCTCTGACGCTTCTCTCCAAGCCGATCAGCCGCCGCCAGTTTATCCTCGGCAAGTACATCGGCATCCTCTGGCCCGTGCTGCTGATCTTCGTACTGCTCGGAGCCGTACTCATGGCCAGCGTTTCGTACAAGGTGGTGTACGACGCCCGAGAGACGTCCAACCCGACGCCCGATTGGCAACTTTGTCATTCCGAAATGATTAGCACGACGCCTGGCTTGGTGCTGGCTTTCTTTGAGGCGGCCCTACTAACGGCAATTAGCGTTGCGATCAGCACTCGCCTGCCAATGCTTGCGAACCTCATGATCGTTGGCACGATTTATGTTCTCGGCCACTTAACGCCCCTGATCGTGCAATCATCGGTAGGAAAGAATGAGTTCGTCGCCTTCTTCGGCAAACTCGTGGCCGTTGTTTTGCCCATGCTCGATCACCTCAACATCCAACCCGCCATCGCGGCAGGGCAGCCCGTGCCACTGGCGTACCTTGGTTGGGCCGGGCTCTATACGCTGATCTACATTACCGTGGCCATGTTGGTGGCGCTGATCTTGTTTGAAGATCGCGACTTGGCGTAAGCGGCGTTAGCAGGGGAGTTGCTAGGCGCTTTTCCGTAACGTGCTTGTAGCAACTTCAGCGTAAGCACCCATACGGCCCGTTGCGTTGCCATCCCAACGGTGCTGGGCAACGCACTGTAAAATCCGCTCCGCAACGGCCACCGCATCACGCCCCGCGGCACCACTCACTCGGGGCGATTCTCCGGTGCCCACAGCACGGGCAAAGTCGCGTAGCTCCAGCTTGATTGCGTTCACAGCAGGAGCAGCGTGCTCTTCTTTGACCAGCACGTCCTCAAACAGCTTGCCAGCAAAAAGTTCGGCTTGTTGCTCGGCAGAGAACGAAGCGGGGTCGAAACGACGCGCCAGCACCTCAGCGTTCGGACGAACGGTTGTGGCCGTTCCTTTGGCAAAGTCGTAGGTAACGAACCCGTCGGATCCAAACACTTGCATTTCACGTTGTAGTTCGTAGCTCACGCGCGATGCGGTAAGCCGAGCGACACAGCCGCTGGCGAAAGTCAGGTCCGCGGTCACCATGTCTTCTTGATCCCCACCAGCCGCCGAGCC
>JAJRUA010000150.1 GCA_024278035.1 Planctomycetota bacterium
CGCTGGTTGAACTGTTGGTCGTGATTGCGATCATCGGTGTGTTGGTTTCGCTCTTGCTGCCAGCAGTGCAATCAGCGCGCGAGGCGGCCCGACGGACCGAGTGCTCGAACAAGCTCAAGCAAATTGCCTTGGCGGCACAGAACTACGAAGGGGCTCGTGGCGTTTTGCCGCCGGCGGGATTACTTGATCCGGTAGCGAAAACGGATCGAAGTGGTAATTCTTATGACGCGGTCGATCAGTTCGTAGGCCCCATGCACAGTTGGGTGGTGCTTCTGCTTCCCTATCTTGAAGAATCGCCTCTGTTCGATCGATTTGACCTTGCCTTGTCGGCCTTTGAGCAGCCAAGCAATCCGCAAGAAACTTTTATCGCTTCACTTGCGTGTCCATCCGATGAAGCAGGTGGACGCTATTACGAGGATGAAGAAATCGCGGCAGGCTCGCGATTCTCTAAGGGAAATTATGCCGTCTATACGACGCCCACCCATAACGATCTACAACTCGTTTACCCTGGGCCAATTGTTGTAGGATCGATGGCTTGCCGGCGTATCACCGATGGGTTGAGCCATACGATGGCGTTTACCGAGGTTCGTACATCATCGCATGAACAGGACGAGCGAGGCGTATGGTCATTGGCTTGGAATGCCGCATCGCTTTTGGCAATGGATATGCATCACGATCCCTCTGATGAGGGCCGGTACCAGCGCTATACCATCGATCTTACCCTCGCCGATCAGTCGCACACGCCCAACCACCAAGCACCTAATTTTGACACGCTCGTTCGATGTCCAAAAGAGGCCTTGGCCGAGGCGCAATTGCAACGCATGCCCTGCGGAAGATGGATAGGCATGAATGTTGCCAATCGCCTGGGCAACGACCAGCGGGTTGGGATTGAAGGGTACCAATCCGCCGCACCACGCAGCCGGCATCCAGGGGGGGTGTACCGAGCGTTTCTCGATGGTCACATCGGATTTTTACGCGATGAAGTGGACCCCGTGGTGATGGCGATATCAATTGGTATTCATGACAATATCTTGGCCAGCCAGCTCTCCACCGAAGGGGTTCCAGGAAACTAATGCACGCTGCTCTTGTTGTCGAAGACCGTCCAACAGGTCGCCAAATTCTCTTTCGTGTTGGCATCGCCTTACTCTTGATAGGGCTTTTCCTACTGATCCTAGCCCAAGCCTTGCCAAGCCGTTGGCTAGGAGAGCAGGCGTGGACGGCGGACCAAGCCGTAGAGCATCAGCGCATTTCAGGCGAACTGCACCGGCTCAGCTTTGCCGCCCCCTCGAATAAAGCCGCCCAGCAGCAGCTTCGCGACATACGCTTGGAGTTTGCGGATATCGACCTTCGGTTGAGGGACGCCACTTCGGCAGCCGACCGGTTTCGGTCCGCTCTACGGTGGTGGGGGATGATCGGCTGTTGCTTGGGGGCGATTGGGGCGCTGGCCACACGGTCGGATTATTGATGTCTGCGCCAGCAACTTTCCCCTTGGTTGGGGATCCGTCGGCTAAAACCGGCCTTCCGTTGGTCGGCCTGACGCTTTCCTTGCGCAGGTGTCCATAACAGCCTGCTAGTGACCGTCACGGATCGCTGTGGACGAAAGGTCGCTCTGGAACTCGCTAGCGGACACACCTTCGCAAAGCGACCTGAGCGTTGGCGGGAGAGAAAGCTCCTCGAACTCCTGAAACCGACCTTCTGCTTCACGCCCAAAGACCAAGAAGCGACATCCTTGATGGGCGATCTGCTCGATAGCTTCGTCTCGTTTCAAGGGGTCATTATTGTAGTAAGCAACTTCGCCGATGCGAACGATCGTATCGGCTCCTACGGCAAAGACGGAGCCAGGGGCAAGCTGAGCTTTCTCCGCAAACGTCGGTGCATTGGTCAACAGCAGCGGACGGCCGTCGAGGCCCGCGATACGCCTTTTGACTTCAATAAAATCAAGCGGCAGTTTATCGACATTCGTAAGCGATAGCTCGTAGGCACCCGTGTGGCCGGTTAGCTTTTTTGCGACGCGAAGCATTTTCTTGTGCCCCTCGTGCAACGGATCGAACGAACCGGGCATAAGCAAAGGGGGCAATTTCCCGGTCCCCTTAGTGCAGAATCGTTGCCGTTTCCCGAGTAACAACTCGCTCCATTCATTGGGGGCTTCAACCGTTTCAAGTGTCGGTTCTATGCCGGGGGGCGTTTTCTCCAAGTCCATCTCGTGGAGCCCCGCCGCGGTGGTCAGCATGGCTATCACGGTGTGGGTAGCAACGGCCTCTTCTTCGGCACGAGTGCGAAGGCCTTTCTCTAGTAGCAAACCGAGCGAGAGAGTTTGGTTGGCTGTCTGGGCGGCGACATAGAGGCGATGTTCGCCACGATGCGGGCGACCGGTTACAAGGCTTGCGGTGCAACCGATGCCGATGAGATTTTCATCCCGGTTGCTGAGCGTTCGTGCTCGCTGGAACGACCGCATTGCCATGTGCCGTGCGGTCCGCTCGCTGCACGCCTGCTCGGATTCAGAGCCAAGCCAATCCGCAAGAGCCGCTTGGGCGTAGGGAACCACCGCTTCGAGCACCGTCGCCGACGCGCCAGGAATCGTTAGCAACCGCTCGATCGCGCCGCTTCCCCCCCCGGTAATAGCGAGAACTGCCTGGGCAGGCGAGGCATGAAGGCGTTCGATAAGATCCGTTTGAGGCATGGGCCGTTTGAGGCGTGGCAAAAGTGGAGCTGTGGCGAGCCGCGAGCGTCAGCGACCGGAGATTGCGGAACCCTGCGTCGATAAATCTCTCGGAGCAAGGCATCCGTTGTAAAAACCTCCGGTCGCTGACGCTCGCGGCTCGCCATCGAAGTTCCGGTATCGCGGACCGACTGTTTCCAAAACACCCTCTACGATCGTTTGTCCGTCTCAGAAACACAACGCCCCCTCTCTGGCCATGTGGTGAAAAAACAGCGTCTCGCTCTCTCTTATCGCAATTTTGGCCCTGTTGTAACGACCACGACGACTGGACTGTCCTACGGGCTCGCTTTGAGAAGTAGGGCACGTCGGTTGCTTATGGAAGAAGCGTTCACAGCAAGGTGAACCACCTTTTCTCCGCAACACGAGAGCCGCTTCTTATGACCGACGTCATTGAAATCAACGACATGGATGAACTTAGTTCCTACCACTTGGCGTGGAGTGCCCTTCATGCCGAGACGCCTGGGGCTTCGTTCTTCCATACGCTCGAATGGCTCCAAACGTATTGGGCTCACTACGGCGAAGGACAGCGGCTCCGGGTCCTGATTATTCGGCACAAAGGGCGCCCCCTCGGCATCGTTCCTCTGTGCGAACGGACCGAAACAACGCGGCTTGGTAAGGTACGGGTGCTGACCTATCCGCTCGACGATTGGGGCATTTGGTACGGTCCGATCGGCGCGAGTCCAACGGCGATCCAAACGCTGGCGATGAAGCACATTGCCAGTACGCCACGCGAATGGGACATTTTTGAGCCACGGTGGACCGATGCTGAGGCCGACCGGGGTCGTTTGGAACTGGCGATGAAACTGGCGGGCCTTCCTGCCGAGGTGGCTCCGCACCGAGAAACCTCAATCATCGATTGCCACCCATTTGAAGATTGGAACGCCTATCTCGCATCCCGCAAGTCGAAGACACGCCACGAAATACTTCGCAAGCGCCGTAAGCTTGAGCGAGACCACGAGGTCGAGCACGTCGTCTACCGACCGGCCGCTTTGCGAGACGGTGGTGGCGATCCGCGCTGGGACCTTTATGAGGAATGCCTTGAGGTTTCTCGCAATAGTTGGCAGGCCGAATCGAAAACGGGCAACACGCTTTGCCAAGCTCACGTCAGCCCGTTCCTAGCCGACGCTCATGAGCAGGCAGCACGACTTGGAATGCTCGACTTGCATCTCCTCCGAGTCGATGGAGTCGCGGTCGCCTATTTCTATGGCTACCACTGCCAAGGGCAAACAATGGGCCTGCGAATGGGTTTCGACTCAGCCGCGCCCAAGGGAGTTGGAGCCGTCCTACTCAGCTACGCTATCCAAAGCAGCTTCGAGAAAGGGGACGCTCGCTTCGATATGGGCGTCGGTACGGAAGACTTCAAGAAAGACTTACGAACCTCGACCAAGGTCTGCACGCATCTCACGCATAACAACGCACAAGCTTGGCGTCCCCGAGCCATGGCCGCCGCCCGTTGGGCAAGAAAGCAGGTCGGCACCGCTGCGACCATGCTGGCACTGGTGTGAGCCGCGTCGTCTCAGGCGCCGAAGCGAGCCGTGTCGTCTCGACCGCGGAGTGGGGCATGAAGCACGCCGTGGGCGAGACGCCACGGCTCACCTTTTGGCGGTCCCACCGCGATGGTCGCTTCTTAGCGACGCTGCTGCGTACTCTCAATCGCTTCGCTTTGTGCCTTGAGTGCAGCCGCTTCTTTGGCGAGCTTGAATTCAGGACCGGGAGAGTAATACTGCACGTCGTCCGTCAGGTAGTACGGACTGGGCAACGTTTGACCGGCGATGTCCATTTGGCAGCCAGTGGTTGCCGCTAAGCCAATCGTTGCCACGACCGCTGCTAAACCAAAGGCCTTCTTAGACGTTTTATTGCCGAGTCGCATGGCGTTGATCTCCGAAAGAATCACGTGCAGTGGTCGATGCTAGTAGGCCCCCGTACGTCGGCGACCCCTCGCCGAGAGCGAGACAGGCGTTACAACCGGTATCGACGGCCCAGCCCGCAAACTTCGGCGTATTCGGAAAAAATTGCCGTGAGGTGCTAGCAAACAAGACGCGGACACGCAAACAGGGTAGTCTGCGATAGACGGTACAGACCGCATGCGAACCCAATGACGGAGAAGCCCCCCCAGCCGCAGGCGGAAGCCGCGGTGAAACGAGTGAAAAACAACCGCGGCTTCCGCCTGCGGCTAGGATCAAATCTTTCGATAGGAAAAGGCACCGCTTGGGCATTCGAGCCACCCCACCGATTTTTACCAAGGCTTGCCAACGGCTGGTGATAGCATGGCTCTTGCTATGGCTAAGCCCGCAGGCGGCTATGGCACAGATTAGTCGTGTCAAACCGGGGCAAAGCTATTTCAACACGATCGACCTGCTCTACGACGCCCAGTACCGGCGCGCCGCACGCGGATTTCAGAATGAATTGCGCAGTGGAGTTCGGACGGTCCAGGCCCGCTGGGTCGATTCGATTTGCTACTACACGATGCTCGGCGAAGCGCTTTACTTGCAAGGAGCCTACGGACCGGCGCTCGATCAGTTCGACCGTTCGGCCGAGTTGTTCCTTGCAAACTCAAGGTGGCTCCATCAGCTTAGCTTCCAGCAAGCACCGCGGGTTGATACGAATCTTGCCCGATTGCAACCGGCTTGGGCTCGACCCCGACGGGCGGTCCTTTATGCGAACATGCCGACAAGTTTTCTTTTTGCGGTAGGGCAAATTGATAACCGCACGCCGTCGCAGCAGGGGGGCGTTGTCCGGGCGGCCCAGTACTGGAAACTTGATGCCCAAGAACTCGCCCGGACGATCGGCTGGACGATCTACCGGCGAGGCAAGTTGCTGGGGCCCCTTGCGAAGCATGATCCCCTGCAGCGCAGCCTAGCCGACACACTTTCGCGTGGCGGTGTGGGGGTTGCGAATCATTGGTCGAGTGCTTGGGTTGAACTTTGGTGGGGTCTTGCAGCAGCTTCGATCGGCGATGTGGCTCAGGCGACCCCCCATTTGCGACAGGCCCTCACGCTCGACGGTCGGTACGATCACGCCCTGACTGGCCTAGCCGCCCTCGCCCAGGGGGATTTGGCCCTTGCCGCGGGAACCCCCTCAGCGGGCAATTTGTTATTGGAAGCCATCAACGGAGCCATTGCCTACGATGACTTGAGTGTTTTAACTGAGGCGATAAAAAACCTTGCTTGGATGCCCGGTACGCCCGCCCCGTTGTTGGATAACGTTGGCGTCTGGTCGTCGCGCGGAGGGATTCATCACGTTACGATCACCGCCGGCCTTGCCGCTGCCGAAGCGTCGCTCCGTGTGGGCGATAACGACGGGGCTGCCTCACGGCTTCAAGGTCTGTTCGGTCGGCATCGCGAAGCGGAGTCAGGCCTGCTTGGCATTGCTGCCGCTCGGATACAAGCCTTGCTCGAAGCAAAAGCCGGCAAACGTGGCAAAGCGATGCAGACCGCGTTACGAGCGATAGAGGCCCAAGCCAAAGTTTCGCTTCGGAACTTTCGGATCGAACTGGCTCGTGCCCGTCTCGATTCGGGGGAACTCTCGCCCCGTCTTGCGCGCAAGGTTTTTGTTGAGGTGCTGGGCGATCCCACGGGGAACGACTGGCGAGAAGACCCCATCGACTGCTTGACTTCTCTACGGACCGATCATTCGCCGGTCCTTGCTCGTTGGTTTGCCGTAACTTTCTCACGGCGCGACATGGGCGAAGCGATTAACCTTGCCGAACTGACACGACGGCGCCGGTACTTTGCTTCGCAACCGCTGGGAGGACGTTTGGCGAGTTTGCGCCGTCTGCTATCTGCCCCCGATGAAACCTTGGACGCCGATCAGCGTTCCGCACGAAACATTCTCCTCACTGTTTGGCCCCCCTATGTCTCTGCCCATCAAAAGGGACTCGAAGCTCGCCGGACGCTAGCCGACATGCCCGGCCTGCTGGGTGGAAAAGGTTCGGCACCTGCCACACGCCGCGTTACAACCAATTACCAAAGAACGCTCGACCATCGTGAGCAGTTGCTGCTCGAAATGGCTCTGTCACGTCACTACACGCCCCTCGTCTATCCCCCGCCACTCACGGCCAACGAAACCAAAAAACGTCTCAAGCCGGGGCAGGCCGTTTTTTCCTTACACGAAACACAAGGGGAAATGTACGGCATCGTTCTCACCTCCACTGGCGAGAACGTTTGGCTCATCGGCAAGCAAAAGCGACTCCGTAAGAAAATCGTTGAGCTATTGCGCGAAGTGGCGGGCGTGAGTGCCCAGCAAAATCGCACGTTTGAAGAACTCGGCGGCGACGCTTGGCGCGAGCCGGCCATCGGGCTGGGGCAAATGCTCTTTGACAAATCGAGAATCGATTGGACAACGCTGACCGAACTGATTGTGGTGCCTGACAGCCTGATGTGGTACTGCCCGCTTGAAGCGGTGCTGATCGGCAGCCCTGGGGTGGAGACAAAGCCACTGCTTGAGATCGCACCGATGCGCTACTCGCCGACGGTTGGCCTGGCATTCTTACCCAAGAAACCCCAACCGCCGACAACGCTTTTGGCAATCGTTGGGCCCAAGCCGGACGAAGAGGCCCCGGCAAACCCCATCATGGCGGTCGATCCACAGGCCCTTCGCCTCGCACCGCCACAATCCCCCTCGCCGGCGATCGTCAAAACGCTGGTCCATCGGCTGATTGTGGATGAAGAACGAGTGCTCAATCCGGCGGCGGCGCTCGAAGTGAGCCTGCTTCCGACCAGCCGCCGCAGTTCGAGTAATCTGTCCGAGTGGTCGGCCTCGCCCCACACGGGCCCCCAAGTGGTTACGCTCTCCCAACTCCACACGGCGGCCGAACGGCTTCTCAAGTCGAGCCGCGGATCAAAAAAAGGAACCATGCGACCCGGGGACGAACTTTTCTATGCCACTTGTGCCTTGCTTGCCCCCGGAACGGAGACTGTGTTGCTCTCCCGCTGGACCACCGCCGGGGCACGCGACCATGACTTGGTCGCCGAGTTCTTGGTCGGCCTGGATTCCGTTACGCCAAGCAAAGCGTGGCGTCGCTCGGTCCGCCTCGCACGTCCGACGCCTCTGGTGGTCGATCAAGAACCTCGCGTCGAGCCGCCCAACAACCGTGGCCTCGACACGCCCCCCGACGCGACCCACCCCTTCTTCTGGGCCGGCTACCTGCTGCTAAACTAGCCCGTCGTGGTTCAATTCTTCTTTTTCCTGAACCCTTTCGCTCCCGCTGTGGCACTACAGGGGTATGACCGCCGTGAGTGAACCTCCTTGTCCGGTGTCGCCCGTTCTGGATCTGTCGCAGCTCGTCGAGCAGCATCAGGCCGAGATTTGGCGTTACCTCCGTTACCTTGGTGCCCAAGCTGCCGAGGCGGATGATCTGGTGCAGGAGACCTTTCTTGCCGTCGCCCGCAGCCAATTTGAGCAGCGGACCGACGCCGAGTCGGCGGCCTACTTACGAATCACCGCCCGACGCCAGTTGCTCATGCTCCGCCGAAGCCAACGGCGTGAACCCATCCTCACCGATCTTGAAGCAGCCGAAACCGTGTGGGCCGAGCGTACCGCCGCCGGGCCATGGGACGATCAAGTGACCGCCCTGCAAAATTGCGTTGAACAGCTCGAAGGCCGCGCCCGCCGGGCGATTGATCTTCAATACCAAGAAAAAACAAGCCGCAACGCGATTGCTGAGCTGCTTGAGATGAAACCTGACGGCGTGAAGACTTTGTTACGCCGAACTCGCAGCCTCCTGAAAGCGTGTGTTGAACGGGCCATTTGTTCAACGCCGTAACATAGGCGCAACCTCCGGCTTGCGCCGGGGGCCAATACGAAGCCAATGCCAATGTCTCCCTCCACTTCTAACAACGACGATCTCCACGATTCGCTGACCGATCGGCTTCTTGCCGAGGCGATCGGCGGCGAGTCCCCGCCCGACTTGCGCGACGCGATTCTCGATCGTGCCGCGGAGGATAAGGTTACTTTTACCCCGGAGCCCAAGATGCCATCCCATCGCCTACGTTTGGGAATGATCGGCCTCGCCGCAACGGTTCTCATTTGTGCCTCGCTGACAACATTGATTTTGCAAGTGGATGAAAAGAGACAAACGATCGCAAGCAATAGAAACGACAAAGCTGCCAAAGAAAAGGCGAGCCGCGAGCGTCAGCGACCGGAGATGAAGTCCCTTGCTTCACAGTACAAGAACGCAAGCGGCCCTATTGTCCCCGCTAATGGTAATCAACGTTTACGAAAAGAATCGGAATCGCTGTCCGCCAATGGATTGACTAGCGATGCTGTGGTTCCGTCTCGTGGTAGAGATTCTAAACGAATAGTAACGTTTAGCGCAATCGAGCCAAGGGGAAAGGGCGGAGCCGCCCGATCTGGCAACTTATCTAAGCAACTGCCCTCTCCCTACTACGTGACGGATGGCATCACCCAATACGCTCCTCAGGCATCTTCAAGAGGAAGCCGTGTCCTACCCGGTCATTTGCTCGAGCAGACCCGCGGCGACCAGTACGCCCCGCTTCAGGAAAACAAATTCATCACCGCC
>JAJRUA010000151.1 GCA_024278035.1 Planctomycetota bacterium
GAAGATCAGCAACAGAAACACCACGTCGATCATCGGCGTCATTACAACCGTGATCGGTGCGGCAGTTCGGCGGTTGCGTATCGTGCTTCGCATTGTTTTTTAGACGAAAGTAGGCAAGCGGTGCAGGCGTCAGCCCCCTGATCTTTGTTTTTTTAGCATTGTCCCTGCTGCTATCGGGGGGCTGACGCCCGCCCGCTCGCCTTGTAATCGCCCTTGAAGACGCCGAAACCGAGATCAACGATGCCCGCTCCGGCACAGGCGGCCAAGGCAGGTTCGATTGCGGCGTAGGGTGTGTCTCGGTCGCCGCGTAAGCGGACTTGTAATCGCTCGCCATGCTCGGCCCGTTCGGCGGTGAGGCGTTCCAACAGTTCTAGCGGCTCCAGTTCCATCGTGCCGAGCAACATTTGACCGTCGGCACGAATGTTGATCGTAAGACGGTGTGGCACGGCCTGAGCCAACGCTTGGCTGGTCGAAGCGGTCGGCAGCGCCAGTTCCAACCGCGACTCTTGACGAACCAAATGACTGCTGACGAGGAAAAAAATAATCAAAAGAAACACCACGTCGATCATCGGCGTCATGTTTGGCTCGATAACCGGCGGTCGGTCGTGGCTCTCTTTCGTGGGTCGGCGCATTAGAGGCCTCGGCTTGCGAGAGTCGTCTGGCCGGGCGTACGCTGTTTTGTCAAAGCTCGTTTCAGGGGCCGCATCGCTTGCTCGGCTTGGGACACTGCTTCAGCGGCCAGCGTATCCACACGGTTTCGGAGAACGGCGTAGGCCGCCAACGAAGGGATCGCCACCAACAGGCCGCCAACCGTCGTGACGAGCGCTTGGTAAATGCCCGAGGCCAGTTCGGTTGCTGTCGCCGCCCCTTCGGTTGCCGCCACTTCACGAAAAGCAAAGATCATGCCGACGACCGTCCCCAAAAGGCCAAGCATCGGAGCGAGGTTGCCAATCACCGACAGATAGTCGATTCGCCGCAACAGTCGGGCGGAGACTTCTTCGGCCGTATCTTCCATGGCTTTCTCCACCGCCGACCAGTCGCCCGTCTCCGCTTCGAGGAGCCCCGACCGAACGATTGATGCCAAGTAGCTCGGCTTCCGATCACAGACGACGATCGCCGCCGTTAGGTCCCCCGTTTCAAGTCGCTTCGCTACCTGAGAGGCCAACCCCGCCGGCAAAAACACGGAGCGTCGCAACGACAGCCATTGCTCAACCACGAGCGCCAGCGCCGCCAGCGACAACAGACCCAGCACCCCCAGGATTACCAAGCCGGGCGTTCCTGAAAAGACTTCGCTGAGCCAGGTCGTTTGAGATATTTGTGAAAGCATGGAGGTGATTGTCGTTTGAGAACCCATCGTACGCAATGCCGGTTGTTAGCAGGCGAGCCGTCGGTAGGCAGGCGAGCGGTGCGGCCGTCAGCCCCCCGATAGAAGCAGTGGGTAGTCAGCCGTGGTCATCCAATCGCTTGCGAGTTCTGCCTACCGCCTTATAGGGGGGCTGACGCCCGCACCGCTCGCCATTTAACGCCCCAATCGTAGCGTATCGACATACCCGTGCTGTCCGCCCGATTGTGTGGCCATCACCTTCAAAAAGTTCTGCTCGCTACGTGGGGGCCCCCTGCCAAACTCGATCGTGTTGATCGTCGCACCGATTCGGTCGTTCAACTTGGCGATCTTCGCCATCGCCTCGTAACTCATCGGGCCGTCCACGTCGGTCAGGAAGAAGACCACGTCCGGTTTTAATCGCAACGCCGAGACCAACGCGGCATACCGATCGGTGCTGCCATCGGCCGTAACGCCCATCACAAAATCGGTCGCCTGGCGTTTATTTGCCTCGGTCGCCTGGGCAATCCGCCGCTGCCCGCCTGTGAGGTCAAAAACGCTCAGCCGATGATTAAAGAAAACAATCTGAAATTGGTGTACCGATTCGAGCGAATCGAAGCTGGCGATCAACTGCCGCTTGGCTGCCGAGAGAGGAGGGCCCCGCATACTGACCGACCGGTCGAACGCATAAACAAACCGGCTGCCCGTCCCCTCCACGCCAAACACCGAAACCCGGGTCTGTCCCCTCGGTACGGGGCGGCTTGGCTGGGGGCGGCGCGGCCCGTTACTTGCTTCGGCTGTGCCGGTCGGATCGGACGGTGGGGGCGAGGCTCCTTCCGCAGCAAGTTGCTTCAGCAATTCGGCAAAAGGGCTCGACGCTTCCGGAGGTGTCTCCTTTGGGGGCACCGGTTCAACCGGCTCACTCGGGGACGTATCGCTGGGAGCCTCTACGCTCGAATCCAGCAGAGGCAAGTGGCTTTGTCGCAAAACAACGCCCACTTCCCTCGACGGTTCGTCCGCTGCTCCCTGTGGCTCATGCGGCCTGGCCAACCAAACCACCGACGTCCCTAATACCACATGAATCGCAAACGAAGCGGTCCAAGCAGGCAAACGACGGCGGTGATCAAGCGGAAGAGGCATGGCGGAACAAATGGGTAAGCAGAGCCGTAGGCGAGCCGAGAGCGTAAGCGACCGGAGTTAGTAGGGCCCGAAGTTCTAGGGCGTAGTCGTGCTTCTCTCCGGTCGCTGACGCTCGCGGCTCGCCACCCAATCGTAGACAAACGTCCCCACACGGGACAACATCGGCTCGACACCCTATATTAACGTCTTGGCCTCTTAACAACCTAAAAACGCTCGCCACCGAAACCATGCCGCTCGAAGTCCTCCACTACCCGCATCCGACGCTCCGCCACGTCTCTAAGCCCCTTAAGAAAGTCGATCGACAGCTTAAAAACTGGGCTGCCGAGATGATGGAGCTCATGTACGAGTTCAAAGGCATCGGCCTTGCCGCCAACCAGGTGGACCTCCCCTACCGGCTGTTCGTCATCAATGTCGAAGGGGACCCCGACAAGCCGGAGTTGGAACGGGTCTTTCTCAATCCGGTGATCTCCCGGGGCAAAGGGCTCAAGGAATTGGACGAAGGTTGCCTCAGTCTGCCCGAAGTGAATGGCCCGGTCGTTCGGAATGAAACGATCCACATCCAGGCCTACGATCTTTCGGGCAATGAAACAGACGAAACGGTCGATGGTATGTTAGCCCGGGTTATTTTGCATGAAGTCGACCACCTTGACGGCGTGATGTTTACGGACAAGCTGACCCCGTCGTACAAGTCAGAAGTCGATTACTTGTTAGAAGAGTTCGAGATCGACTTCCGCAGCCGGCAACAAAGTGGCGAAGCCCCCAGCGACACCACGATTGCCGCCCGTATTGCGGAACTCGAATCCCTCCGTTGCTAAAAAAATGGGACCACAAAGACACGAAAAGCACAAAGAGGAGAAAAAGAACGATTCAAAAACACATTCGTAATTACTTTACGCTGCTGATTCCCTCACTTTTCCTTCGTATTTCTTTGTGATTTTCGTGTCTTTGTGGTCCCTACTTTTCCCCCTCAATAGCTTCCTTCAAGTGAGCCAAGTTGATGCGTTTAATTGCCATGGGAACAGGACCGTTTGCGGTTCCTTCGCTTCGGGCCCTAGCGGCCAGTGAACATGAGGTGGTTTGTGTCGTGACACGGCCCCCACGGGGGCGGCGAC
>JAJRUA010000152.1 GCA_024278035.1 Planctomycetota bacterium
AGCAGGCGGATCGCCGTGATCGCCTGCATCGTTTTACCCAGCCCCATTTCGTCGGCAATCACCGCATGGCGTCGTGGGAATAAAAATGCCACGCCATCCATTTGGTAGCCAAACGGCTTGAACGGAAACCGCAGCGAGCGGGCCTCGATCAGTGCCTCCAGCGGCGGCTGTAAGAGATAAGCCAGCCGATCCTTAAACTTAACAATATCTGCCGGCGGACGAATGCGAGTATGGCGCTGGCTCGGTTTTTTGGTGCTTGTCGCTCCCCGTTCTTTGGCTAGGGTTTTCGGTTCGGCAAACGAGTGTCGCGGCAATAGAAGCGCTTGTCCCTCGGGCAGCAAGCAACCGAGTGTCCGGATCGGTGCAAACCGCACCGGCAACGATGCCACCTGCGGCAACCTGCCTCTCAAGCTCTCATCCAACGATGGGCGCACCATTATCGGCGTCGTGAGGTCACTGGCCGTTTGGCTCAACACCAAGGGGAGCGTGCCGCTCAGCGTGTCCGATTCGATGCCCCAAGTACGCGGCAGAGGCATCCCCTGCGATTCGCTTGGATAACTAGGGTCCGAAGAACGATTGAGTCGCATAGGAACCATTCTCTTCAAGAGATAAGGCGAGCTGCTGGTAAAAAAATGCGCCGCTTTTCTTTATTGTCCTTCGTGCCTTAGCAGCCTGTCCCCTTTTTCAACGTTTAACGATTAGGCGGCGGATTCTTGGGGCGTGCTGCTACTGCTCAGACGTTGTGCTTCGCGGATCGCATCGCGGACGCGCTCGAACGGCTCAGTGATCTCGATCGACTCGGTAAGCCGTTCGAGCGTGGCTACTAGCCGTTCGTCCAACGGCTTTGCATCGGAGGTGGTCGTTGCGGATTTCGCGGTGGTCATCTCGTCTACGACTACTGTTGGCAACCTAAGATGCCGCCCCGCCTCCGCCTCCTCAGTCGTTGCTGCCAGCAGTAAATCGATCGGTAGTTGGGTTTTCCGAAGGAGCGTGCTACCGATCTGCTCTCCCACAAGAAAAGGACGCAAAGTCGTGCCAAACAGTATCTCCTGCGCCCGGTTCGGACGGACCGGCTCGGTGCAATGGAATTCGAGTGGTCGCCCCTCAGCAGAGACAATCAGCAATCCGCCTGTGAAGCCGTGCGTTTCATCCTCCATCACCAGCAAATAGCCGAGATGGGCTCCTCTGTTGTCAACCTGCTTTGTCACGCTTGTATTTCCATCATGGTGCTTGTTTTCAAGTGGTTGGGGGGCCCACGAATGGCCCCTCCCTCTAAGATCGGAAGCCGACCCCTGTTCACTTGAATAAGCCGCTTTCGCTTCCTAAACGTTACGGTTTGCCGAGGCGCCAGCACTGTCAGCAAGTGAGTAAGGAGAGAAAAAAAGCGTTTGAACCTCCATTTCTTTCTTGCAAGAAACTGGAACTTACCGCCCCGGGTCGGTAGACTCAAAGGATAGCCGCTACCGAAGGCAGAGGGTGGCGGTCTGCTAGCATCTTTCTACTTTAGCGTTACGAGGTGCTATCAGGGCGAGCGGCGGGGCGTCAGCCCCCGGATGCGTGACGAGCAGGCGGCGGCATTACCACCGCCCGCTCGCCATCAGTCACGCATCCGGGGGCTGACGCCCGCACCGCTCGCCATCGTATGCCCCGCCATCACAAAAACCTTCCGCGTCGGTCGTTGAACGTTTTCGACTCCCCGATGCGACTCCATAGGACACTCCCGTCGATGTCAAACAAGCCGACTCTCTCTCCGTTGTTTACCCAAGTTGATGTTACGACCGGCAGCCCCCCGCATACGAACGTTTCTCCAGACGAAGAACAGAGCGAATTGCTTCGCGAAATGCTCGTCGCCCAAGATCGAACCAACGAATTGCTCGAAGAATTGGTGGGCACTCTCGCTGGCCAACACAAGCAACGTGCCCATGAAATGAATCAATGGCGGCAAGCCAACCCTCGCCTTGCCAGCGATTGCCGCGAAGCGGCTGAGGCGCTTAGCGGCGTGCAGGTTGAGTTTCTTGACCGCATGACCGAAGATATTAACGACTCAAAAGAAGAACTTGCTTACGGCGATTTCATGCTCACCGAGTTCGTCGATCGTTACGGTCCGCGGCTGGCCCATCTGAACGGCGTGATTCAAACGCTGGCGCAACTGGGCGGTGGCCCCGCTGCAGCACAACAATACGAAGAAGACTGATTTTGTTTTCTTTAGCCCCCGGCGATTTCTTTAGCCCCCGGTCAGTGACCGGGGGCTAATTCGTGACCGGGGGCTAAATATCGCCAGGACCCATCGCCATACCGCTAAGCCCCGTCGTCGGCGACTCGCACGGCTTCGGCCAAGTCGATCGTGCCTTCGTACAGCGCTCGACCGATGATCGCGGCTGCAAGGCCCGCCTCGGCCAATTGGCGGACATCGTCGATTGTGGTGACGCCCCCCGAGGCAACCACCGGCAATGAGCCAACCGCCCGTTGCATTTGGGCCATTGCTTCGACGTTCGGGCCCTTCATCATGCCATCGGTCGCAATGTCGGTGTAGACGATCGCGGCGAGCGGCTTGTCGGCAAAACGTTGTGCCAAATCAACGGCACTGAGTGTGCTTGTTTCGAGCCAGCCGTCGGTGGCGACCAGCCCATCACGGGCGTCGATTCCCAGCACCAATTTACCGGGGTGCTTCTCGACAATGTTCTCAAACCAGTCGGTCCGTTTGATGGCCGACGTGCCAATAACAAGGCGTGAAAGGCCGAAGTCAAGCAGTTCTTGGATGGATTGCTCGTCGCGGATGCCACCGCCAAGTTCCACCTGCATGGACGTTTCGTCTTGGCAGGTGATGCCGAGGATTTTTTCGACCGCCGGCAAGTTGACGGAAGTCCCTTCACGGGCCCCATCAAGGTCCACCACATGCAGCCGCCGGGCCCCTGCCTCAGCGAACTCACGGGCGACCGTTGCTGGCTGGTCGCTAAAGACCGTTTCTTGGGCGTAGTCCCCCTGGCGTAGCCGGACACAGTTTCCGCCACGCAGGTCAATCGCGGGCCATATTTCCATAGGTAAAAATCTTTGCGGGTATTGGTTCGGTGAGAAAAGATCGGAGCCATCGCCTCCCATGATAACGAATCGAGCGCATCGCGTCTTCGGCTTCATTCCATCGCCCCAAATGGCAAGATTTCGTGGCCTTGGACTTCAAGAGCTTGTCATTCAGAACGTCTTGTCTGATACGAAAAGGCCTGCTGCTAAAGATGGAACGCCATTCGGAAGGGACGACTCAAAAGGCCCCTTATTGATGTATGCGCCAGCAACTTTCCCCTTGGTTGGTGATCCATCGGCTAAAACCGGCCTTCCGTTGGTCGGCCTGACGCTTTCCTTGCGCAGGTGTCAATAGTTCTGTTTGGCTTCGAGTACCTCGTTGGCCAAGCGGCGTATTTCGCGGGCATCAAGGGCCGAGCCCAGTACCGAGCGAGTTTCGGTAAAGAGTCGATCCAACCGGCGTTGTACGATTGGATCCTTGGCACGATAAAGCTGCTCGGTACGAGCAAGCCGTTGGTTGAATTGGGATAGGCCGGGGAGCGACTCGACTTGCCGGAGCAGTTTTTCGGCCGTCGCGATATCCTCGTTCTGGAGTCGCCCACGAATTCGGGTGGCGAAGATGCGGCGGCGCGCGACCAAATCGACCAGCTCTTCACGCAAGGCGGCCACCTTTGTCTCAGCCGCCAGACGATGGCGTTCATCCAGCAAAGGGACGGCAAGCCGGGGGGCTACGCCCGCCCCGATGGGAAGGCTCGCCACGACGGACGAACCGCACTTAATATGAGCCATAAGAACAGGCAGCCGAACGCCCATCGCATCAGAGGGGATCGCTATTTCGCCCGCTTCGTTGCTACGTCCTAAACGGATGAGCTTCTTTGTCCCAGGCCCCCGTGAGCCGATCCGGCTGACAAAAACCTCATAGCCCGAGAGTGGCTGATCGACATGCTTCCGGTCGTGTAGCCGCAATATCGTAGGGCGATCGGGAACCGTATGAACAACCAAGGCAAGTTGCTCAACGCGGCCGCGTCTCCGCGTGCCGAACGGAGATCGGGCATGGCTGTAGATTTGTGCGGCGGTGTGGGTTGGTTCCAGACCGGTAGGAGGGACTACCAAATAGGTCCACGGCACGCGTTGGACACCGTTCGGCAAGGGGGATCCATTGCGGCTCATTTTACGAAAGTAAGGGAGCAATACGTCCCCTGCACGAGCGCCGCCGAACGGGCTTTCGTTGTTCTTTTCTAACTCTTCGCCCCGAAAGGAGAGGCGGACTCTGGAGGGATGATCGGGATCCAGCTCGAAAGCGGCTAGGGGAGAAAATGCCCTGGTGGTGGCATCGATAGCAGCATCGACTAGGTCGGGCCAGCTTGCCGTGCGTGCCTGCTCAGGGGTGCCCCACCGATCCAGCGTGCCGTCGTACTCCCGTGCTGTGATTCGCAAACCGCTGGGCGATTCGTCGATAACCACAAGAATCGTCTTATCAAAGCGGAGACTTTTATCGTCCGTCTCCTTATCTGAAGAGGCAACCGCATGGGGGGGTAAAGAGTCTGCTTCCAAAAGAGGGGTGGCAAGGGCCCGGCGTTGCCCTGCGGAGACGATCTCAACTCGTGGCTGCCAGAGTGGCCGGACGCCTCGGCCCAAACGCTCGGTAAATACCTTTTGGAAATCGACAAGCAGCCGGTCGTCCGAAAGTTGGGTGCCGATGGGAACAAGTAGCACACGTACCCTATAAGGCGAAGCGGTCCAAAAACGCGGCGCGGCACCAGCCGGAGAACAAAAAATTAAAACGAATGCCGCAAGGCAGCCTAGCCGTAGAGTCTTCATCGGTTCCCCCTTCGTGTAGCAACGCGCCACTGGTCGATCGTTTGATACAGATCGACCGTCTCTCTCGGCAAACCTTCTAGTTCACGTCGAAAGGCGTAGTGGTCAACGGTTTGCCAGAGGGGGATTAGCGGGAGGTCACCGACGAGCACTTCGTGGGCTTTGCGGAGGGCATCGCTGACCGCTTTGCCCGTCTTGGCGGAGTCGAGCTGTTGGAGCTCGCTTAGGAGCGTTGCCGAACAGTCGCCCGCCAAGCCGCCCGGTCCGAATAGGGGCCATACATCGACCATCGGTTCGCCCATGGTGATTTCCGCGTAGCGCAAGTCATAGGAGAGATTCCCCTCGATCAGGTCCGCCTCGCTTGCTTCTTTTAGGTCAACAGCAATGCCGAGGGCGACAAGCTGAGCTTGGATCGTCCGGCAACCAAGCCGGGCGACGGGGGTTGGCCCGTG
>JAJRUA010000153.1 GCA_024278035.1 Planctomycetota bacterium
AAATCGGGGCACGTATCGCATAATTCATTCATTCGCTTTGAGTCGATCAGAAAAAACTTTGCGGAACTTGGCCATCTTCGGAGCAATTACCGCCCGACAGTAACCTTGTTCAGGGTTCCTTGCAAAGTAATTTTGGTGGTAGGGCTCAGCAGCGTAGAACTTTGTGAGGGGGCCGATTTCAGTCACGATCGGACCGCTATAAGCGCCGGACGTACCTAGGGCCTCTTTCACTTCCTCAGCAATCTGCTGTTGCTCTTTGTCATGGAAGAAAATGACCGACCGGTACTGTGTGCCATGATCGGCCCCTTGGCGGTTGAGGGTCGTGGGATCGTGCGTTCGGAAGAAGACTTCGAGTAGATCGGCGTAGGTTATTTCGGCCGGATCGTACGCGACTTGGACCACTTCGGCATGGCCGGTCGTTCCGCTGACAACCGTTTCATAGGTCGGCACGGTTTCATAAGTCAGCAGAGACCCGCCGCCACTATAGCCGCACACCGCCGAGCGGACCCCGTGCGTTGCTTCCATGACGGCCTCGGTACACCAGAAACACCCCCCGCCGAAGGTGGCTGTGGCAAGTTGGCTAGAAGAGGCGGTAGCCGAATCATCGGTATGGCTCATGGCATTCGGGAGCGTCAGGGTCAAGGCGAGCAGGCCCAAGAGGAACGTGGCGATGGGGCAGTGTAGCTGCTGGGGCGATTGAAGGTGCATTGTAGGAGGCCTCGATAACGTATTCTGGGTAGGCAGTGCTGTATCGGCGCCAGAGGCGCTTCCCAGACAGCCATTTTCCACTTGCGTCTCCTTCAAGTTGTGATGATACTGCCAGTATGAGTCTTACGTACCAGCCCCGCTATTGGTTTTATTTTACCCGGTTCTTTTTTAAGAACTCGGGGCCAATCGTTGTGTTCTGACCACGTACGATTCTCTTCTGCTAAGAAAGCGAAGCCCTGAGAACCTGACATGGTTTTTGGGGCTTTTTTTGTTTTCGGGGTTTTTTTGTTGTGTTGCTGGTAAGTTGGCCGGGGCCGAGGACGGCCCGGCTTACACGGCCTTGAAAGTACGAATACCTTGTTCCTCGCTCCTTAACCCTTCCGGTTTTCCATGATTATTGTAATGAAATCAACCGCCACTGAAGACCAAATTGACCATTTGGTTGGGCAAGTCGAGTCGCTTGGCCTCAAGGCAAACATCTTGCGAGGCATCGAACGGACCGTTATCGCCGCGATTGGGGATGAGCGGGTTGAAGGTGTTCGGTCGCTCGAAAGTTCGCCGGGGGTCGATAACGTGATGGCCGTTTTGGCTCCCTACAAAATGGCGAGTCGTGAAGGACATAGCAAAACGTCGGTCATCAAGACGGGCTCTTTCGAAATCGGCGGCAAACAGATTGGCATGATCGCTGGCCCCTGTAGTGTGGAGAGCGAAGAGCAGATCGTTGCCACGGCCAAGGCGATCAAAGCGGCCGGTGCGACGGCACTTCGCGGCGGGGCGTTCAAGCCACGAACAAGCCCTTACAGCTTTCAGGGAATGAAGGAAGAGGGCCTCAAGTTGCTTGCCACGGCTCGCGAAGAAACGGGCCTGGCGATCGTAACCGAGGTGGTCTCGCCCGAGGATGTGGACTTAGTGAGTAAGTACGCTGAAGTGCTTCAAATCGGAGCCCGCAATATGCAGAACTACCGTTTGCTCGAAGCGTGCGGCAAAAGCGCATCGGCCGTGTTGCTCAAGCGAGGCCCGAGCGCCACGATGGATGAAACCCTGCTCGCCGCTGAGTACATTTTGGATGGCGGAAACTCGAACGTGATGATTTGTGAACGGGGTATCCGCACGTTTGAGACGCATACGCGTTTCACGTTGCCCCTGGCCACGGTTCCCTACTTGCAAGAGCGGACCCATCTGCCGGTGGTCATCGACCCAAGCCATGGCACAGGGCACACGAGCCTCGTTCCGGCGATGGCACGGGCAGCGATTGCGGCGGGGGCGGATGGGGTGATTGTCGAAGTGCATCCCGACCCTGAGAACGCCAAGAGCGACGGATTTCAGACGCTCAGTTGCGAAGCGTTCGCGGAGATGATGGTCGCATGCCGAAAGATTGCCGATGCGGTGGATCGAACTTTGTAAGCCAAGTAGCGACCGCTGCGTGGACCGATTTTGTCGGTTGGTCATTCGTTCAATGGCGAGCGGCGGGGCGTTAGCCCCCCGACAGAAGCGGTGGCGGCGTTGTCCTTGCTGTCATCGGGGGGCTAACGCCCCGCCGCTCGCCTGCAATGCCGCACAGGACCGATCTTTTCTACCCCCAGCCAATCTCAATGGTCCGCACAGCGAAGTCTCACAACTTGCGCCACACCGTGTACGCTGCCCGCTGTATTTGGGCATTACCGCGGACAATCACCGAACGGCTCGCTGGGTCGTAGACGACGCCGGCGGCTGGGTGTTCGTCGTGGATTCGTTTGGCAAACGCTGCGCCCGTGGTGGCATCGGCGGGATAAAACTCCACGCTTGGCGTTGCGGCCATCGCCTCACGGCTGGCGATCCAGAGCGTCTTGCCATCGGCGGCCCCCCAGGCCAAGCCGAGCGGGCCGAGTATGCCGTCGAGCGCTTCGCTCCAGGGACGATTGGTTGCTGAGCCTTCGATCGCCGAAAGCGGTCCGAGATCGGCGTCGGCAAGCGATCGCCAATCGACCAAAATAGTAAGCCTCGTGACCCGTCGCCAATGAGCGACCACCTCACGCAGTGGAGTTGGCCGAACGAAGCTAAACGTCGTGCGACGTTCGAGCAGAGAGGCCAATTCATCCAGGGCCGGAGTTGTCTTGAGCAAACGGCGAGGATAGGGGCTTTGTGGTTCAAGACGGCGGGCTGTTCGCAGGCGCTCGCAAAGTAGTAGCAACTCATAGTGCGTTCGCCTTGGTGCCGAGAGGGAAACAATCCCTTCGCTAATTCGGACCGGACTTTCAAGAGAAGGGGGACCAATTTGTTCCAGCAGGTTTTCTAGCAAGGCCGGATCGTCGCCCGCCAAGTCGGCAAGCCGGTGCTTAACGGTGCGTTGGGTACGAACCCCCTTGCGTTGCAATAGGACCTGGGGGCCTTCGATTTGGGGAACGAGCCGTACGGGCTCCAGGGTCTTGGCGATCAATTCACCTAGCGTGAGCCCCGTGCCTGTGATGTCGATCTCTTGCCGTGCATCGACGCCCGCTAGTTGCAACTCTTGTGGGCGAAGCGATAACGGTACGCCAGAGAGTTCGGAAAGCAATTCAATCGCATCGGAAAGCGGAACGTTTTTTAGATCAATCTCGGGCAACGTCTGGGCGAGCAAGCGGTTGGCCGGGGTTGTGGGCGTACGGTTCGCCGCTTCGGAACTCGGGGCGCGGCGGACGGTGACTCCGCCCGTGCGAGCCGCCTCGGCAAGCCGTGCATCAATCCGCTCGGTTACTGTCGGTGTTCGATCAGCAAGAGGGTTTTCAGTTGGTTCGACCGTTTCAATGACCGGTGGCTGTTCCACTCCGCCGCGACGGAGGACGAGATCAATCGTTTCGGGATCAAAGTCAAGCGGATCGAACTCCTCCGGGAGTTTTATCGTTGTCGGTTCAGCGGGAGTTGCTGCCGCGACACGGAGCGGTTTTTCGAGCCTTGGTGTCGGTTGGGGGGGAGGATCGACGGGAGTTACTTCAGCGGCGTCGAGCGTTTCCGTAGGGGCATCAACAGTCGGCTTCAGTACGGTAGTCACCGCGGGGGGGGCAACGGTCGCTTGGGCTAAGGCTTCGGATGCCGGTTCTTTGGCGTTCGGTTCCGTTGCAACCGATTCTGCGGGTGTTGGGTTTTTCTTGTCACTGTAGACAAACCACAGGAGACCCGAGGCAACGGTCAGCGTAACGGCTGTTAGCGCGGGGGCCATTGTTTTTAGCCAAGCGGCTGTTTCTAACCAAGCAGTTGGGCTCG